>NZ_JAFEVQ010000006.1:0-141804 GCF_020882855.1 Curtobacterium sp. GD1
GCGGGCGTCGATCCAGTCGCGCACGAACTTGCGCTGCTCGCCCTTGTCCTTCGCGGGGAGGTAGCGCTCCTCGCCGTTGGCCATGCCGACGCGGGCCTTCTCGCGCTCGTTCGTGAGTCGTGCACGAGCCGCCTTCTTGTCCTCGGCGGAGCCGCCGACGATGGGACGGCGGTTCGCCGCCTCGCGCTCGCGACGGGTCGGCGTCGGACGGCCCTTCCCCTGTTCGAGGAGCTCGGCCTCGGACGGGTTGACGGTCGTGTTGGTCTTGGGGGCTGCCTTCGCCACGATGCGTTCCTGACTGCGGTCTGCGTGCTGGATCGTCCTCTAGATTACGGGACATGACCGACACCGACCAGCACGCCGCCGCCACCGACCCCGCACTCCTCGACGCCCTCCGCGAACACGTGCAGGGATCGCTGCCCTCGACGATCGCCGACCTGTCCGACCTGGTGCGGATCCCGTCGGTGTCGTGGTCGGCGTTCGACGAGTCGAACGTGCTCGCGAGCGCCCGTGCCGTTGCGGAACTGGCCCGGAGCACCGGTGTCTTCGCGGACGACCAGGTCGAGATCATCCGGTCGGCGATCAGTGACGCCGACCCGCTCGAGCTCGGTCAGCCCGCGGTCCTGGCGGTCCGCCCGGCCCGCAACGGCAAGCCGACCGTGATGCTCTACGCCCACCACGACGTCCAGCCGCAGGGCGACGACGCGCTCTGGGAGACCCCGCCGTTCGAGCCGACGCTGCGTGGCGACCGCCTGTACGGCCGCGGCGCCTCGGACGACAAGGCCGGCGTGATGACCCACATCGCGTCGCTGCGTGCGCTGCACGCGCAGTTCGGCGACGACCTGGAGCTCGGCGTGGTCCTGTTCATCGAGGGCGAGGAGGAGTTCGGCTCCCGGTCGTTCCGTACGTTCCTCCGCGAGCAGCAGGAGCACCTCGCGGCCGACGTCATCGTCGTCGCGGACAGCGACAACTGGTCGACCGAGGTGCCGTCGATCACCGTCTCCCTGCGCGGCAACGTCACCTTCAAGCTGACCCTGACGACCCTCGAGCACGCGAGCCACAGCGGCATGTTCGGGGGAGCGGCGCCGGACGCCATGATCCCGATGGTCCGCCTGCTCGCCTCGCTGCACGACGACGACGGCGCCGTCGCGGTCGAGGGCCTCTCCTCGTACGACGCCGACGTGCCCGAGCGCACCGAGGAGCAGCTCGCCGCCGACGCGGCACTGCTCCCGGGGGTCCGTCCGGTCGGCCGTGGCGACGTGCTCTCGCGGATGTGGTTCCAGCCGTCGATCACCGTGACGGGCATGGACGTCCCGAGCGTCGCGAACGCGTCGAACACCCTGCTGCCGACGGTCTCCGCCCGGGTCTCGGTGCGGGTCGCGCCGGGGCAGGCCGCGACGGACGCGTACGCCGCGGTCGAACGGCACCTGCGGGCGCACGTGCCGTTCGGCGCCCGGATGGAGATCAGCGAGCCGGACGCCGGCGACGGGTTCCTCGTGGACACCGCCGGTTGGGCCGTCCAGGAAGCGCGGACCGCGATGGCCGAGGGCTGGGGCGAGTCGCCCGTCGAGCAGGGCATCGGCGGCTCGATCCCGTTCGTCTCGGACCTCGCCGCCCAGTTCCCGGAGGCGCAGATCCTCGTGACCGGCGTCGAGGACCCGGACACCCGCGCGCACAGCCCGAACGAGTCGCAGCACCTCGGCGTCCTGCATCGCGCCATCGCATCGGAGACGATCCTGCTCGCGCGTCTCGCGACTCGCGGCTGACGGTGCTTACAATCGGTCCAAGCGCGGTGAACGACACCGCACGGAGGGAGACGCGCGGATGAGCGACACCATCACCGACCACGCACCGACGACCGAGGCGCCGTCGCACGGCGTCCTGCTCAGCGACGCGGCCGCGGCGAAGGTGGCGAGCCTCCTCGAACAGGAAGGCCGCGACGACCTCCGCCTGCGCCTCGCCGTCCAGCCCGGCGGGTGCTCCGGCCTGATCTACCAGCTCTACTTCGACGAGCGCCTGCTCGACGGCGACGCCACGGCCGAGTTCGGCGACGGCGTCGAGGTCGTCGTCGACAAGATGAGCGTCCCGTACCTCGACGGCGCCTCGATCGACTTCGAGGACACCATCCAGAAGCAGGGCTTCACGATCGACAACCCCAACGCGCAGGGCAGCTGCGCGTGCGGTGACAGCTTCCACTGATCTCCGTCGACCCGACACGAGCGGGGAGTGACCGACACGGTCGCTCCCCGCTCGTTCGTTCCCGGGCGTGGCATCCCGCACGACCAGGGAAAACCCGCCCGGACGGAGTGCGGATCGCGGCCCGAGGTGTGTCGCGTGTGCGCGAGCGGTCCCGAGCTGCGAGTAAGCTAGGAGTGTTCCAACCAAGCTGGGAGCGAGCCATGCGCGACCTTCACGTCGCGGCCTGCTCCGGTTTCACGTTCTTCCGAGAGGTAACAGTGCGTTCGAATCGCCGTATACGTTGGGCGGCCGTCCCGGTGGCCGTCGGTCTGGTCATCGCACTGGCTGGTTGCACGCAGCAGCAGCTGAACGGATGGCTCCCCGGCACGGAGGAGACGAAGGACGTCACCAACCACACGAGCCGCATCGTCGGCCTGTGGACCACCAGCTGGGTCGTGCTGCTCGCGGTCGGTCTGATCGTGTGGGGCCTCATCATCTGGGCAGCGATCGTCTACCGCCGCCGCAAGGGCCAGACCGGCCTGCCGGTGCAGATGCGCTACAACATGCCGCTCGAGATCTTCTACACGATCGTGCCGCTGATCCTCGTGCTCGGCTTCTTCGCCTTCACCGCCAAGGACCAGGCCGCGATCGAGCAGCCGTTCAAGAACGCCGACGCGACGATCCACGTCTACGGCAAGCGCTGGGCGTGGGACTTCAACTACATCAACGAGGACGACAAGTCCAAGAGCGTCTACTACCAGGGCATCCAGGCCCAGGAAGAAGAGAACGCCAACGGCGCGATCGACGAGTCGCAGCTCCCGACCCTCTACCTGCCCAAGGGCAAGAAGGTCCACATCGAGCTCTCGTCCCGCGACGTCGACCACTCGTTCTGGATCATCGACTTCCTCTACAAGAAGGACATGCTCCCGGGCAAGCAGAACGACGAGTACTTCATCCCGCAGAAGCTCGGTACCTACCAGGGCAAGTGCGCGGAGCTGTGCGGTGAGTACCACTCGCTCATGCTCTTCCAGGTGAAGGTCGTCACCCCGGCCGAGTACCAGAAGTACCTCGACTCGCTCGAGGAGCAGGGCAAGGTCGGTCTGCTCGGCAACGAGTACAACACCAACACGAACGAACCCAACGACAAGACGCCCGTCACGGCGTCGAGCGACAACAAGTAGGGGCTCCGTCAGATGACCACGTCACTCGTCGGCCAGCCGGCTGCAGGGACCACGACACTGGACTTCCAGGCGTCGAAGGTCGGCCGGAAGGGCAACATCATCGTCCGGTGGATCACCTCCACGGACCACAAGACCATCGGGTACATGTACCTGATCGCCTCGTTCATCTTCTTCCTGCTCGCGGGTGTGATGGCGCTCGTCATCCGTGCCCAGCTCTTCGAGCCCGGCCTGCACGTGGTCGCGACGAAGGAGCAGTACAACCAGCTCTTCACGATGCACGGCACGATCATGCTGCTGATGTTCGCGACCCCGCTCTTCTCGGGCTTCGCGAACGCGATCATGCCGCTGCAGATCGGTGCGCCGGACGTCGCCTTCCCGCGTCTGAACGGGTTCGCCTTCTGGCTCTACCTGTTCGGCTCGCTCATCGCCGTCGGTGGCTTCCTCACCCCGCAGGGCGCCGCGTCGTTCGGGTGGTTCGCCTACGCGCCACTGAGTGACACGACGTTCACACCAGGGCTCGGTGGCACCCTCTGGGTCTTCGGCCTCGGCATGACCGGCTTCTCGACGATCCTCGGTGCGGTGAACTTCATCACCACGATCATCACGATGCGTGCCCCGGGTCTGACCATGTTCCGCATGTCGATCTTCACGTGGAACACCCTCGTGACCGCGCTGCTCGTGCTGATGGCCTTCCCGGTCCTCGCCGCCGCACTGTTCGGCCTGGGTCTCGACCGCGTGTTCAACGCGCAGATCTTCAACCCGGCGAACGGTGGAGCCCTGCTCTGGCAGCACCTCTTCTGGTTCTTCGGTCACCCCGAGGTGTACATCATCGCGCTGCCGTTCTTCGGCATCGTCTCCGAGGTCTTCCCGGTGTTCAGCCGCAAGCCGATCTTCGGGTACAAGACCCTCGTCTACGCGACCATCGCCATCGCGGCCCTCTCGGTCACCGTGTGGGCGCACCACATGTACGTCACCGGTGGCGTCCTGCTCCCGTGGTTCTCGCTCATGACGATGCTCATCGCGGTCCCGACCGGCGTGAAGATCTTCAACTGGGTCGGCACGATGTGGCGCGGTTCGGTCACGTTCGAGACGCCGCTCCTCTGGGCCGTCGGCTTCCTCATCACCTTCACGTTCGGTGGTCTCACCGGTGTGATCCTGGCGTCGCCGCCGCTCGACTTCCACGTGTCCGACTCGTACTTCGTCGTCGCGCACTTCCACTACGTGGTCTTCGGAACCGTCGTGTTCGCGATGTTCTCCGGCTTCTACTTCTGGTGGCCGAAGTGGACGGGCAAGATGCTCAACGAGCGCCTCGGCAAGATCCACTTCTGGCTCCTGTTCATCGGCTTCCACACGACGTTCCTCATCCAGCACTGGCTGGGCGTCATCGGCATGCCGCGTCGCTACGCGACCTACCTGCCGAACGACGGGTTCACCTGGATGAACCAGCTGTCGACGATCGGCTCGATGATCCTCGCGATCTCGTTCCTGCCGTTCATCTTCAACGTCTACGTGACCGCCCGGAACGCGCCGAAGGTCGCCGTGAACGACCCGTGGGGCTACGGCCGCTCGCTCGAGTGGGCGACCAGCTGCCCGCCGCCGCGGCACAACTTCACGTCGATCCCGCGCATCCGTTCGGAGTCGCCGGCGTTCGACCTCAACCACCCCGAAGCGGGTGTGCCGATCGGTGTGGGTCCGGCCAAGGACGCCCCCGACGCTCCGACCTACGACGCCGCGAAGGGCGAGGTGAAGTAAGGCGATGCGCGCCAACACCAACCTGTTCTGGATCCTCTTCGGGTTCTTCATCCTCGCGGACGCCGCGTACACCATCTGGTCGCTGCTCTACTACGGGCGGCCGGAGTGGGTCGGCACCGTGGCCATCGGCCTCACCGGGATCATGTCCGCGTTCATCGCGTTCTACCTCGGCAAGGTCATGTCCTCCCAGGGCGGCGTCCTCCCCGAGGACCGCCCCGACGCCAACATCGAGGACGGCGACGCCGAGCTCGGGCACTTCAGCCCGTGGTCGTGGTGGCCCATCCTGCTCGCGGGTGCCACGGCGCTCTGCTTCCTCGGTGTCGCAGCCGGGCTGTGGATCGTCCCGATCGGGCTCGCCTGCGTGGCGATCACCCTCGTCGGCTGGGTCTACGAGTACTACCGCGGCAACTTCGGTCACTGACCTGGACCTCCAGCGCACCTGACTTCGGGCGGCACCACACCGGTGCCGCCCGAAGTGCGTCCAGCACCACACCGGAACCGCAGCACGACCTCCGGAACGCAGGCACACCAACGAACCTGCTCGTCCGGGAATCAACCGGTCCGCCCGCGGCTTGGCCTCAAGCGGACCACCCCCACCACAGCGAAAGGAGTCACCTCCGGTGACCGACAAGCGCACTCTCATCATCTTCGGCGCGACGGGCGACCTCGCCTCCCGCCTGCTGCTGCCGGGCCTCGGCACGTTCCTGCAGAGCGGTCGAGCGGTGCCCGTCCAGCTCATCGGCACGGGCCGCAGCGCCCGCAGCGAGGAGCAGTGGAAGGACGTCGTCACGAAGTCCTTCGCGTCGCAGGACGTGAAGGGCCCGGAGGTCGACGCCACCCTCGCGTCGACGCAGTTCATCCAGGGTGACCCGACCGACCCCGAGCACCTCAAGGCGCTGTTCGCCGCGGCCGACGCCGACGCCGAGCCGATCCTCTACTTCGCGCTCCCGCCGCAGATCGCCTCCGACATCTGCGAGGCGCTCCAGCAGGTCGAGCTGCCCGAGGGCACGACCCTCGCGTTCGAGAAGCCCTTCGGCACGGACGTCGCCAGCGCGAAGGCCCTCAACGAGACGGTCCTCAAGCTCGTCCCCGAGGAGCGCGTGCACCGCACCGACCACTTCCTCGGTCGCACCACGGTCCTGAACATCATCGGTCTGCGCTTCGCGAACCGCCTGTTCGAGCCGATCTGGAACGCCGACAACATCGAGAAGGTCGACATCTTCTACGACGAGACCCTCGGTCTCGAGAACCGCGCCCAGTACTACGACGAGGCCGGCGCGATGGTCGACATGATCCAGTCGCACCTGCTGCAGATCCTCGGCATCGTGACGATGGACGCCCCCGCGGACATCGACGCGGTCGAGTTCCGCTCGTCCCTGGCCCGGGTGCTCCGTTCGACCGAGCTCAAGGGCGGCGACCCGAAGATCGCGTCGCGTCGTGCGGTCTACACGGCCGGCACCATCGACGGCAAGGAACTGCCGTCGTACCAGGACGAGGACGGCGTCGACAAGTCGCGCGGCACCGAGACGCTCGCCGAGATCTCGGTCGAGGTGGACACCGCCCGCTGGAAGGGCGTGCCGTTCACGCTCCGTTCCGGCAAGGCACTCGGCAACAGCCGCAAGGAGGTGCTGATCACCTTCAAGCCCGTGACGCGCCTGCCCTCCGGCCTGTCCGGTCGGCCGAAGACGGACACGCTCCGCATCGTGCTCAACCCCGACGAGATCGAGCTGACGGTGTCGGCCAACGGCGGCGGCAACCCGTTCGAGATGGGCCAGGTCACCCTGTCGTCCTCCTTCGCGGACGGCGAGCTCACCCCCTACGGCGAGGTCCTCAACGGGATCTTCCACGACGACCCGCTGCTCTCGATCCGCGGTGACGTGGCCGAGCGCTGCTGGGAGATCGTCGAGCCGGTCGTCGACGCCTGGAAGGCGGACGAGGTCCCGCTCGAGGAGTACCGCGCGGGGTCGCGCGGCCCGGCGGACTGGGAGTCCTCGTCCTGACGGACGCGACGGTGACGCCCTGATCGGGCGGTGACGACGGACGGGAGGCACGGTGCCAGCTGGCACCGTGCCTCCCGTCCGTCTGCGGTCACGACCACCGCGTCAGGCGGGTGTGCCGGCCCGCTCGCCCTCTCCGGTCCACGAGCGGGTGCCGCCGTCGTGCACGGCGAGTCGTGTCCGGTGGCCGGCCGCCGTGCCGCGCGCCCGCGCGATCGCGTCCGCGGCGGACACGAGCGTGAGGTGCGACAGCGCCTGCGGGGTGTTCCCGATGTGGTGGCCGGTCGCGACGTCGATCTCCTCGGAGAGCATGCCGACGTCGTTCGCGTAGCCGACGAGCACGTCCATCAGCCGCTCGGCGTCCTCGACGCGCCCGGACGCGGCGTACTGCTCGACGAGCCAGAAGGAGCACGCGAGGAACGGGTGCTCGCTGCCGGAGAGCCCGTCGAAGCCGGACGAGGTGCGGTACCGGAGCACGAGGCCGTCGTCGCCGGTCCGGAGGTCCTGCTCGATCGCGGCGACGGTCCCGGTCATCCGCGGGTCACCGGGCTTCACGTAGCCGATCTGCGGCAGGACGAGCAGGCTGGCGTCGACCTCGTCGGTGTCGTAGTGCTGGCGGTAGCTGCCGCGCTCGGCGTTCCACCCGTGCTCCTCGATCTCGGCGCGCACCTCGGCGCGGAGGGTCCGCCAGCGGTCGACGGGGCCCTCGAGGCCGAACTCCTCGACGGCTGCGACGCCGCGGTCGAAGGCGGCCCAGATCATCGCGCGCGAGTGCGTGAAGTGCCGACGGGGCCCGCGCATCTCCCAGATGCCGTTGTCGGGCTCCTGCCAGTGCTCCTCGACGTACCCGAGCAGGGCGCGCTGGAGTGCCCACGAGTCGGCGTTCTCCTCGACACCGAGCTCGCGGGCGTCGTGGAGCGCCGCGAGGACCTCGCCGAAGACGTCCCCCTGGTACTGCGTGTAGGCGCCGTTGCCGATCCGGACCGGCGTGGAGCCCGCGTACCCGGGCAGGTTCGGCAGTTCGCGTTCGGGGAGCTCGCGCTCCCCGGCGATGCCGTACATGATCTGCACGTCGGCGGGGTCGCCGGCGATCGCGCGGAGGAGCCAGCCGCGCCAGTGCATCGCCTCGTCGCGGTAGCCGTGCGCGATGAGGGACGCGAGGGCGAGCGAGGCGTCGCGGAGCCAGACGTAGCGGTAGTCCCAGTTGCGTTCGCCGCCGGGGTCCTCGGGCAGGCTGGTCGTCGCGGCCGCCACGACACCGCCGGTCTCGGCGTGGGTCATCGCACGGAGCAGGAGGAGCGACCGGCGGGCCGCCTCGGCGTACCGGCCCTCGGTCCGGGCGGTGGCCATCCAGTCCCGCCACCAGCGCACGGTGCGGTGCAGGGCCTCGTCGACGTCGAGGGGCTCCGGCGGCTCGCGGTGCGACGGGTACCAGGTGAGGACGGTGTCGAGCACGTCGCCGTCGTGCACGGTGGTGGTGGCGGTGTGCCGGTGGTCGTCGGCGCGGAAGCGGACGCCGCGGACGATCACGGACCCGGGTCCCGCCGTGGCCAGCAGTGCCGGGTCCTCGTCGCCGCCGATCTGCCGGACCCAGGGGAGTGCGAGGGCGTAGTCGAACCGGATGCGCAGCGTCTGTCGGAGCGCCACGCTCCCGCGGAGCCCCCGCACCCGCCGAACGATCGTCGCCCGGTGCGCACCGATCGGCATGAACTCGGTGACCTCGACCACGCCGGTGCTCGTCGTCCACACGGTCGCGAGCACGAGCGTGTCGTGGTCGTACCGGCGGGTCGCGGTCGCGTCCGGGTCCGTGGGTCGGAGGGTCCAGTGCCCGTGGTCCTCGGTGCCGATGATCGAGGCGAAGGTCGACGGGCTGTCGAAGCGCGGTAGGCAGGCCCAGTCGACGGTGCCGTCGCGCCCGACGAGCGCGGCGGTGTAGGTGTCGCCGATCAGCGCGTGGTCCTCGATGCGGTTGGTCGGTGTGTCAGCCGGGCTCATGGGCCGATCCAACCACCGCCGCCTCGGGAGGCCGGGGTGGTTGCTGAGGGATGGCTCAGGCCGGGTCGTCCGGGTCGGCGCGGGTGATGCCGACCCGTGCCAGCTCGGACCACATGCCGGCGCCGTCCGGGGCGTAGACCCAGGGCGCCGAGGACTCGCGCGAGCGTTCCTGGGCGCGGGACCGCCCACCGGCGAGGACGGCCTCGCTCGTGGAGAGCTGGCGGATGGCGACGCCCGCGACGTTCTCGGGGTGCGCCCGGGCGAACTCGCCGTAGAGCGACTCGTCGTGCTGCCCGTCGTCGCCGACGAGGAGCCACTGCACGTGCGGGAAGTCCTGGGCGAGTCGTTCGAGGTTCTGCTGCTTGTGGAGCTGGCCGCTGCGGAAGAACCGGTCGTGCGTGGGACCCCAGTCGGTGAGCAGCAGGGTGCCGGAGGGGTAGAGGTTCCGGCTGAGGAAGCGCTGCAGCGTCGGCGCGACGTTCCAGGCGCCGGTGGAGAGGTAGACCGTCGGGGCGCCGGGGTGCTGCGCGAGGACGCGTTCGTACAGCACTGACATGCCCGGGACGGGCCGGCGCCCGTGCTCCGTGAGCACGAAGGAGTTCCAGGCCGCGAGCATCGGGCGGGGGAGCGAGGTCACCATGACGGTGTCGTCGATGTCCGACAGCAGTCCGAACCGCGTGTCCGGGTGCACGATGAAGACGTCGGCCTCGACGTCGCGCATGCCCCCGGCGGACAGCTTGATGGTGCGCCAGCCCGGCTCGAGGTCGATCGGCACGATGGTGTCGACCACGCCGCCGCGGTCGGACTGCACCACGTGCGAGGTCCCGCCGGCGGTGATCGTGACCTCGGCGTCGTCGACCGCGACGCTCGTGAAGCTCCGCCAGCCGCGCACGCCGTAGAAGGAGGCGTCGGATGCGAGGCCCCGACGCGTGAGGAGGACCCGGCAGAGGACGCGGACCCACCCGGGTGCGCCGTAGCCGGTGTACGGGATGACGGTCGGCACCAGCCCCCGGCGGCGCGCCCGGTGCTCGCGGAACTCCTGGACGGCGTCCTCGATGCGGGCCGCCCGGTGGAGGATCGGCTCGGCCAACGACGGCTCGTGGGGCGTCGGGTCGGGCATCGCCCCATCATTCCACGTCCGACCTGGCACACGTACGACCTCACACGTGTACTGGGAGAGTCGCAGCGATATTCCAGCCGGTCTCTGCGACAGTTGTGACCGTCACACCCACATGAGTCGCGCTGTCGGCGCAAGAGGAGAACACGTGCTCGTCACCGAGGTATCGAACGCACTGCCGGGGGGATCATCACTGCTCAGGAACGAGCCGGTCCAAGCCCGCAGTTCGGCGCGCCTCGCCGGCCTCCTCGACGCCGCGGCCGCGGTGATCGACGAGATCGGGTTCGAGCGTCTGACCACCGCGATGGTGGCCGAGCGGGCGGGGGCGTCCATCGGCACCGTCTACCGCTACTTCCCGGACCGCATCGCCGTGGTCGAGGCACTCGCGATCCGGAGCACCCAGCGCCTGGCTGAGCGGTTCATCACCGCCCTCGACACCAGCGAGGCGACGACCTGGCAGGCCGCCTGCGACGCGCTCATCGACGTCACCGCCGAGATGTACCGCACCGAGCCGGGCTTCCGGGCGATCCGCTTCGGCGACGCGGCGGACACCGGCACTGGCGACGCCGAGGACCGGATGGCGGCACTGGGGAGCGCCGTCGCCCACATCATGCACGAGCGGTTCGGCGTGCCGACGGGGGAGCGCATCGAGCGGACCTGGGTGGTCCTCGCCGAGTCGTCGCACGCCGTCCTCGCGCGGGCGCACCGTGACCCGGCGAACCCCGAGACCGCACTGATCGAGGAGTACCGGGCGATGAGCCGCGGGCACCTCGAAGCGGTGATCGCCGCCTCCTGACACGCCGAGCGACAATCCGACGACGCCCGCCCTCCGAACAGGAGAGACGGGCGTCGTCGCGTCCGGACGCTGCGCACGCGCTGTCCGGGACGCGACACACGCCGTCACGGCTGAACGGGTGTCACACCCGACGGGTACTCTCACTCGGAGTCGGGCTACCTCCGAACAGAAGGGCACCCATGATCGAGTTCCGCTCGGTGCGCAAGACCTACCCGGACGGCACCAACGCGGTCGACGACTTCAGCCTCGTCATCCCCTCGAGGACCACGACGGTCTTCGTCGGGTCGAGCGGCTGCGGCAAGACCACGCTGCTCCGGATGATCAACCGCATGGTCGACCCCAGCGCAGGTGCCGTCGAGATCGACGGGGAGGACGTCGCGGGCGTCGACCCGGTCAAGCTCCGCCGCAGCATCGGCTACGTGATGCAGAACGCCGGGCTGCTGCCGCACCGCAAGGTCGTCGACAACATCGCCACGGTGCCGCTGCTGACGGGGGTCCCGAAGGCCGACGCGCGCCAGCGTGCCCTCGAGCTCATGGACACGGTCGGGCTCGACCGTGCCTTCGCGAACCGGTACCCCTCGCAGCTCTCCGGCGGACAGCAGCAGCGCGTCGGCGTCGCCCGCGGACTCGCGGTCGACCCGAACATCCTGCTCATGGACGAGCCCTTCGGTGCCGTCGACCCGCTCGTGCGGAACGACCTGCAGGACGAGCTCATCCGGCTGCAGCGCGAGCTCGGCAAGACCGTGGTCTTCGTCACGCACGACATCGACGAGGCCTTCAAGCTCGGCGACCAGGTCGTCATCCTCAAGAAGGGCGGCGAGATCGCCCAGCTCGGCACCCCCGCCGAGATTCTCGCCGAGCCCGCCGACGACTTCGTCGCGAACTTCATCGGCGCCGGTCGCGGCCGCCGTGCGCTCCGCGTCGAGCAGACGCCGACGGGGCCGATCGTCGTCGACGGTGAAGGACGTGCCGCCGGTGTGCTCACCGGTCCGGTGCAGGTCGTGGACGCGGCCGAGGCAGTGCCCCAGGAGCAGCGGGGCGACGCGTGAACTGGGTCCTCGGCAACACGGACACGATCAGCGACAACCTGATCGCGCACGTCTGGCTGGCGATCCCGCCGATCGTCATCAGCTTCCTGCTGTCCGTCCCGATCGGCCTGCTCGTCTCGCGCCTTCGGAAGCGCAACGGCGTGGCCCGGGGGACCGCCTCGACGATCGTCGTCGTCGCGAGCCTCTTCTACACGATCCCGGCGCTGCCCCTCTTCCTGGTGCTGCCCGCGATCATCGGCACGAGCACCCTCGACCCGGTGAACGTCGTGATCGCGATGACCATCTTCGGTGTGGCCCTGATGGCCCGGTCCGCCGCCGACGCCATCGACGCGGTCGACCAGGACGTCGTGGGGGCATCCGAAGCGCTCGGGTACTCGCCCGCGCAGCGGTTCTTCAAGGTGGAGCTGCCGCTCGCCGGACCGGTCCTCCTCGCGGGCATCCGGGTGGTGTCGGTGTCCACGATCAGCCTCATCACGGTCGGTGCGCTCATCGGCGTGCCGAACCTCGGGTTCCTGCTCACCGACGGCCTCAAGCGCGGCATCAGCGCCGAGATCCTCACCGGCATCGTCCTGACCATCGTGCTCGCGCTCGTGTTCGACGCGCTGCTCGTGGCCGCGGGTCGGCTCGCGATGCCGTGGACACGGGGGAGCGGCCGCAACGCCCGTGCCGTCCGACGCCGCGCCGCTGACGACGTCCGAGCGAACGAGGTCTCCGCATGAACCTCTTCGCCCAGGGCATCGCCTGGATCTTCGACCCGGCGAACAACGTCGGGTCCGACGCCGTCGGCGTCCGGCTCTGGGAGCACGTGTGGATCACGTTGCTCACGGTCGCCATCGCCGTCGCGATCGCCGTGCCGGTCGGCCTGCTGATCGGGCACACCGGCAAGGGACGCTCGATCGCGGTGGGCGTCTCGGGCGGCATCCGTGCGCTGCCGACGCTCGGCGTCCTGACGCTGCTCGCACTCTCGATCGGCCTCGGACTCGGGGCGCCGCTCATCGCACTCGTGATCCTCGCGATCCCGTCGGTGCTCGCCGGCGCGTACTCCGGCGTCGAGGCGATCGACCGCGTCGTGATCGACGCCGCCAAGGCGCAGGGCATGACCGGGTGGCAGATCCTCGGCAAGGTCGAGATCCCGCTCGCCCTGCCGCTCATCGTCGGCGGCATCCGTGCCGCCGTGCTGCAGGTCGTCGCCACCGCGACCCTCGTCGGCTACATCAACGCCGGCGGACTTGGCGGCTACGCCTTCTCCGGCATCGCCAACTCGGACTACGCGGAGGTGCTCGGCGGTTCCCTCCTGGTGATCGCCCTCGCCATCGCGTTCGAGATCGTCTTCGCCGCGCTGCAGCGGCTCGCCGTCCCCGCGGGTGTCTCCGCCGGGTCGGCGCGTCTGTCGCGTCGGAGCACCCGCAGCTCAGCACCACGAGCATCAACCCCTGTGGAAGGAACCCACCCGTGATCACAGCAACGACCCGGCGTCTCGCCGCGACGATCGCCGTCGCGTCCGCGGCCGCCATCGCCCTCGCGGGCTGCTCGTCGAGCGACCCGCTCTCCTCCGGCTCCGGCGGTGGGGACTCCAAGACCATCGTCGTCGGCTCGCAGGCGTACCCGTCGAACGAGATCATCGCCGAGCTCTACGCGCAGGAGCTCGAGCACGAGGGCTTCACCGTCACCAAGAAGCTCAACATCGGTCAGCGCAAGGCGTACTGGCCCGAGGTCGCGAAGGGGAGCATCAACGTCTTCCCTGAGTACAACGGCAACCTGCTCAACTACCTCCTGCAGGAGGACGGCAAGTCCACCACGACCGAGACGACGACGGACGGCATCAACACCGCGCTGAAGTCGGCACTGCCGTCGGACGTCAAGGCGCTGCCGTCGGCCGACGCCTCAGACGCCGACACCTACACGGTGACCCAGGCGACGGCCGACAAGTACGGCTTGAAGTCGATCGCCGACCTCTCGAAGATCGGCGGGACGATCTCGATCGCCGCCAACCCGGAGTTCGCCACCGCCGCCTACGGTCCGAAGGGCCTCAAGGAGAAGTACGGCATCACCGGCGAGGTCAACCAGCAGAACGACTCCGGTGGCCCGCTCACGATCAAGGCGATCCAGGACGGTGACTCGCAGGTCGCGGACATCTACTCCGCCAGCGCCTCGATCAAGACCGAGAAGCTCGTCACGCTCGAGGACCCGGAGCACCTCGTGCCGGCGAACAACGTGACCCCGATCGTGTCGAAGGACCTCGACTCGAAGGCCGCGGACGCCATCGAGAAGGTGAACAAGCTCCTCACGACCGACGCGCTCATCGAGCTCAACCGTCAGAACTCGGTCGATCAGAAGTCGGCGGCCTCGGTCGCCAAGGCGTTCCTGCAGGACAACGACCTGCTGTAGCACTCGATCAGCACAAAACGACAGGTGTCGGGCAACTGCCCGGCACCTGTCGTCGTTCCAGGATCAGGTATCCGCACCGTTGTTCCGCACGGTTGTGCCGTGCAATCCCGCTGCACATCCGTGCACTGAGGGTTCTACAACTTGTCGAACCATGTGTCCGCGAGGTAACGTGTTCGTGTCCCAACGGTTGTGACAGCAGAAGTTCCCCTCCACAGGAAGCAACTGACGTGCACCAACAGCGCGCGGCGAACCGGCTCGGAAACGCCGCATGAACGACATCCTCGATCCGCTCCTCCTGTCGCGGTGGCAGTTCGGTCTGACGACGATCTACCACTTCCTCTTCGTCCCGTTGACGATCGGCATGGCCGTCGTCGTGGCCGTGTTCCAGACGGCCTGGTACCGGACGGGGCGCGCGCACTACCTCCAGCTGACCCGGTTCTTCGGGCGCATCTTCCTCATCAACTTCGCGATGGGCGTCGTGACGGGGATCGTGCAGGAGTTCCAGTTCGGCATGAACTGGTCGAACTACTCCCGGTTCGTCGGTGACGTGTTCGGCGCCCCGCTCGCGCTCGAGGGCATCCTCGCGTTCTTCTTCGAGGCCGCGTTCATCGGCATCTGGATCTTCGGGTGGGACCGCCTGCCGAAGGGCCTGCACCTCGCGAGCATCTGGTGCGTCAGCGCCGGCACGATCATGTCGGCGTACTTCATCATCGCCGCGAACGCGTTCATGCAGCACCCGGTCGGCTTCTCCATGAACGAGGCCAAGGGGCGTGCGGAGCTCACGGACATCTGGGCCGTGCTCGGCAACAAGGTCGCGCTGGCCGCCTTCCCGCACACCCTGTTCGCGTGCTTCATGGTCGCCGCCGCGGTGATCATCTCGGTCGCCGCGTACCACCTGGCGCGCAACCAGAACCTCGAGACGATGATGCCGGCGCTGAAGTTCGGCATGTGGACGATGCTGGCAGCGGGGGCGCTCACGGTGCTCACCGGCGACCAGCTCGGCCTCACGATGGTCGACACCCAGCCGATGAAGATGGCCGCTGCCGAGGCGCTGTACAACACCGCCACCGGCAAGGACGCTTCGTTCTCGATCTTCACGCTCGGCACCCCGGACGGCGTGCACGAGCTGTTCTCGATCCGTGTGCCGTACCTGCTCTCGTTCCTGTCGACGCACACCTTCAACGGCACGGTCGAGGGCATCAACGACCTGCAGGCGCAGTACTCGCAGGTCTACGGCCCCGGCGACTACAAGCCGATCATCTGGGTGACCTACTGGTCGTTCCGCTGGATGATCGCGCTCGGTGTCGGCGCGGTGCTGGTCTCGCTCGTCGGGCTCTGGCTGACCCGCAAGGGCCGGTTCCCGACCCAGCGGTGGGTCTGGCGCATCGCCACCTGGACCGTCCCGCTGCCGATGGCCGCGATGATCGTCGGCTGGATCTTCACCGAGATGGGCCGCCAGCCGTGGCTCGTGTTCGGGTTGCTCAAGACGAGTGACGGCGTCTCGCCGAACGTCACCGGGGTCGAGGTCCTCATCTCGCTCATCGTCTTCACGCTCATCTACGGCTCCCTGGCGGTGGTCGAGTTCCGGCTCATCAAGAAGGTCGCGCAAGAGGGCCCCGCCGCCCCGGCGGAGGTCGACGAGGAGACCGGCGAGGTCAAGCACGAAGTGACGGTCTACTGATGGATCTCCCCGTTCTCTGGTTCGCGATCGTCGGCGTCTTCTTCGTCGGCTACTTCGTCCTCGACGGCTTCGACTTCGGTGTCGGCATGTCCCTGCCGTTCCTCGGCAAGGACGACACCGACCGTCGAGTCCTGATCAACACGATCGGGCCGGTGTGGGACCTCAACGAGACCTGGGTCATCGTCGCGGGCGCCTGCCTGTTCGCGGCGTTCCCCGAGTGGTACGCCACGATGTTCTCCGGGTTCTACCTGGCGCTCCTGCTCATCCTCGCGGCGCTCATCGCCCGCGGCGTCTCGTTCGAGTACCGGCACCAGAACAAGCACCTCGAGTGGAAGCGCCGGTTCGACCTCATGATCATCGTCGGCAGCGCGGTGCCGTCGTTCCTCTGGGGCGTCGCGTTCGGCAACGTGGTCCGGGGCATCCCGATGGACGCCGGCCACAACTACACCGGCACGGTGTTCGACCTGCTCAACCCCTTCGCGCTGCTCACCGGCGTGGCGACGCTGCTGGTGTTCTTCACGCACGGCGTCGTCTTCGTCGCGCTGAAGACCGAGGGTGAGATCCGTGCGCGTGCGAAGCGCCTCGCGACCCGGGCGGGCGTGCTGACGATCGTCGTCGGCGCAGCGTTCCTGGTCTGGATGGCCTTCGTGCGGTCCACCCCGACGTCGATCGTCCTGTCGGTCGTCGCCGCGCTCGCCCTGGTCCTCGCGGTGCTCTGCACCGCCTGGGGCAAGGAGGGCCGGGCGTTCACGCTCATGGCGGTCACCATCGCCGCGATCGTCCTGGCGATGTTCACCGCGATCTTCCCGGACGTCATGCCCGCGACGAACGACCCGGCGAACAGCCTGAACGTCTACAACGCCTCGAGCGGCTCGTACACGCTCACGGTGATGAGCTGGGTGGCACTGATCTTCGTGCCCCTCGTGTTCGCCTACCAGGCGTGGACGTACTGGATCTTCCGCAAGCGCGTGTCCCGGGCCCACGTGACCCAGGCCGCGCACTAGGCGGCGACGGTGAAGCCGCTCGACCCGCGCCTGCTGCGGCTGTCGCGGACGGCCCGTGGCTTCATCGTCGCGGCCGCCGGCACCGGTGTCCTCCGCACGCTCGCGACCATCGCGATCGCGTGGGGGATCGCCGCGGCGGTGACCCTCGGCGTGGACGCCGTCCGTGACGGCAGCGTCCCGGACGCGTTCACCCCGGCGCTCGCGCTCCTCGGCGCGGCGTTCGTCGTCCGGGCCGTGGCCGCCTGGGCCACCGACGACCTCGCCGCACGGGCGGCGGCGAAGGTGAAGAGCGAGCTGCGCGCGACCGTCCTGGCCCGGGCGGCCGAGCGCGGACCGTCGTGGCTCGCCGAGCGCTCGAGTGCGGCCTTCGCGACCACGCTCGGCCCCGGGCTGGACGCCCTCGACGCCTACTTCGGCCGGTACCTGCGGCAGCTGGCCCTCACCGCGATCGCCACGCCGATGCTCGTCGTCGCGATCGGACTCGGCGACCTGACCAGCGGCCTGATCGTGCTCTGCGCCCTGCCCGTGATCCCGGTGTTCATGATCCTCATCGGCCTCGCGACGCAGGCGCTCCAGCGGAAGCAGTCGGACGCGCTCGCGAAGCTCGGCGGTGCCTTCACCGAGGCGGTCGAGGGGCTGGCGACGCTCAAGGTCTTCGGCCGTGCGCGGCGCCAGGTCCGACGCATCGGCACCGTCACCGACGAGTACCGCCGTGGCACCGTCGGGGTCCTGCGGCTGTCGTTCGTGAGCGGGTTCGCGCTCGAGCTCGCCGCGAGCCTGTCCGTCGCGCTCGTCGCGGTGTCGATCGGCATCCGACTCCTCGACGGCTCGCTCGGGCTCGGCGCCGCGATGTTCGTGCTCGTCCTCGCTCCGGAGGCCTTCGCCCCGATCCGCCAGGTCGGCGCCGACTTCCACGCGGCACAGGACGGCGTCGAGGCCTCGACCGCCGTGCTCGACGTCCTCGACGACACCACGGCGCCCGCGGCACGTCCCGGAGCCGTCCCCGCCGCCGACCACCTGGTGCTGGACCGACTCACCGTGCGCCGTCCCGACGTCGTGATCGGTCCGCTCGACCTCCGCGCCGGACCGGGCACGATCGTCGTCCTGGCCGGACCGAGCGGCTCCGGCAAGTCCAGTCTCATCGCTGCGGTCCGCGGTGCCCTGCCCCACGACGGCACGGTGACCGTGCCGGGCCCCGACGGCAGCACGGTCGCCGAGCGTACGACCTGGGCAGACCAGCGCCCACGACTCGTCCGCGGCACGATCGCCGAGAACGTCGCGCTCAGCGCGACCCCCGACGAGCCAGCGGTCCGCACCGCCCTGGGCGAGGCGGGGCTGGGACTCGACCCGCGCCTCCAGGTCGGTTCCGGCGGCAGCGGCCTGTCCGGCGGCCAGGCGCAGCGCGTCGCGGTGGCGCGCGCCCTGTACCGCGCGCGGCGGACGGGGACGCAGCTCGTGCTGCTCGACGAGCCGACCTCCGCGCTGGACGCCGACGCCGAGGCGCACGTCGTCCGCACGCTCCGCCGCCTCGCCGACGACGGGGCCGTCGTCGTGGTCGCGAGCCACCGGCCCGCGGTCGTCGCGGCGGCGGACGTCCGCGTCGACGTCCGGCCGGACGGCGCGGTCGCGGTCACCCGTGTCGACGGGCGACCGGGTGGCGCGGTCGCGGTCACCCGGGCGGACGGGGTGCGGGCATGACCCGGGAGGCGCGAGGGGCCCACGACGCCGGTTCCGGTCCGACGCGCCAGCGGCGGGGCGGCCGTGCCGGCGGGGACGCCTCCGTCCTGCGGCTCGCGATGCCGCACGGGGCCGGTTGGGCCAAGGCGGTCACGGCCGGTGCGCTCAGTGCGGTCTGCGCCGTGGCGCTCCTCGCCGCGAGCGGGTACCTCATCACGCGTGCGGCCGAGCACCCGCCGATCCTCTACCTGACGCTCGTGATGGTGGGCGTCCGCGCGTTCGCGCTCGGCCGTGCGGCGCTCCGGTACGTGGACCGCCTCGCCGGACACGACGCCTCGTTCCGGCAGCTCGCGGTCGTGCGCACCGAGATGTACCGCCGACTGTCGTCGATCGCTCCGGCGGGACTCGGCTCCACCGGTCGCGGCGACCTCCTCACGCGGCTCGTCACCGACACCGACCGGCTGCAGGACCTGCCCATCCGCGTCGTCGGTCCGCTCGTGTCCGCCGGCGTGGCCGCGCTGCTCTCCGTCGTCGCGGTCGCGTTCGTGTCGGTGCCGGCGGCGCTCGTGCTGCTCGTCGCCCTCGCCGTGGCCGCGCTGCTCGGGTCGGTCGTCACCCTCTCGATCGCACGGCGCTCCGACGAGCAGACGGCCGCGGAACGCGGGCACGTCGCCGACCTCGTGCTCGACACCGTGCGGACGCTCGACGTCTTCGCCGCATACGGCACGCTCGACGAACGGCTCGACCACATCGCCCGGCTCGATGCCCGGGTGACCGCGGCCGTGCGGCGCCGGGGGACGATCGAGTCACTCGTCGGGGCCCTGGTCGGCCTCGTCGGTGGTGGCGCTGTCATCGGGATCCTGGCCGTCGGCGCCCCCGCGGTCGTCACCGGCGCGCTCGACGGACCGCTCTGGGCCCTCGCCGTGTTCGTGCCGCTCGCCCTGTTCGAGGTCGTCGGCGGGGTCCCGCTCGCGGTGCTGACGCTGCGCCGGGTCCGAGCCGCGGCCGACCGGGTGGAGCGGGTCGTCCCGGCGGAGGTGCCGGCCGGCATCGTCCCGGAGCCGGACGCGGACGCCGATCCCGCTTCGCTCGTGGTCGACGGGCCCGTCGCCGTCTCGCTGCGCGACGTGTCGGTGCGCTGGCCCGGTGCCGCGGCGGACGCCGTCGACCGGGTGTCGTTGGACCTCCGACCCGGCGAGGTCGTCGTGCTCGAGGGACCGAGCGGCGCGGGCAAGTCGACGCTCGTGGACGCGCTCGTCCGGTTCGTCGACCACGAGGGCTCGTACACGCTCGACGGGGTCGAGGCGAAGGACATGCACCCCGACGCCGTCCGCGCCCGCGTCGGGCTGATCGAGCAGGACCCGTTCGTGTTCGACCAGTCCGTGCGGCAGAACCTGCTGTTCGCCCGCGACACCGCGACCGACGAGGACCTGCTCGCCGTGCTCGACCGGGTCGGGCTCGGGTCGTGGGTGCAGCGGCGCGGTGGACTCGACGCGGGCGTGGGGGAGCGCGGTGCCCTGGTGTCCGGCGGGCAGGCGCACCGGCTCGCGCTCGCCCGGGCGCTCCTGCACGCGTTCCCGGTGCTCGTGCTCGACGAGCCGACGGCCGACATCGACCCCGACCTCGGCGACACCGTGCTGCGCGACCTCGTCGGGGCCGCGCGGCAGGACGGCAGGACGGTCGTCATCGTGTCGCACGTGCCGGTGGCGGCGGACCTCGTCGACCGGACGCTGCGGATGCGCGACGGGCGGCTCGCGGCGGTGTGAGCCGAGCACCTGCCGGCGGTGGGTCGACTCCGGTGCGGTGATCCGTTCCTCCAGGCTTATATCCTTGATGACCGGAGCGCGTCCGACGGACGTGATCCGTGCCTCCAGACTGAATGAGAGTTCCGTGACCACCGAGCCGTACCCCGAGGACCCGAACGCCTACGACTTCCGTCGTCTGCAGGAGAAGTGGCAGCCGCGCTGGGAGGAGCTCGGGCTCTTCACGACCGACCTCGACGACACGCGTCCGCGGAAGTACATCCTCGAGATGTTCCCGTACCCGTCCGGCGACCTGCACATGGGGCACGCCGAGAACTGGGCGCTCGGCGACTTCGTGGCGCGGTACTGGCGGCAGCAGGGCTTCAACGTGCTGCACCCGATCGGCTGGGACTCGTTCGGGCTGCCGGCCGAGAACGCGGCGATCAAGCGCGGGGTCGACCCGAAGGACTGGACCTACGCGAACATCGAGCAGCAGAAGGCGTCGTTCAAGCGCTACGCGCCGTCGTTCGACTGGACCACCGAGATCCACACCTCGGACCCCGAGTACTACAAGTGGAACCAGTGGCTGTTCCTGAAGATGTACGAGAAGGGGCTGGCCTACCGCAAGGACAGCTGGGTCAACTGGGACCCGGTGGACCAGACCGTCCTCGCGAACGAGCAGGTGCTGCCGGACGGCACCTCGGACCGCTCCGGTGCCGTCGTGGTCAAGAAGAAGCTGACGCAGTGGTACTTCAAGATCACCGAGTACGCGGACCGGCTGCTCGACGACCTCAACCAGCTCGAGGGCCGGTGGCCGGCGAAGGTCATCGCGCAGCAGCGGAACTGGATCGGCCGCTCGGTCGGCGCGGACGTCGACTTCGTGATCGAGGGCCGCGACGAGCCCGTCACGGTGTTCACCACGCGTCCGGACACGATCCACGGGGTGACGTTCCTCGTGGTGGCGCCGGATTCTGACCTGGCTGCTGCGCTGGTGGCTGACGCATCCGTGTCGGACGACGTCCGGGCTGCGTTCGACGCATACCTCGTCGCCACGCAGAAGACCTCCGAGATCGACCGGCAGAACGCGGACCGCCCGAAGACCGGTGTGCCGCTCGGCCGTTCCGCGATCCACCCGCTGACGGGGGAGCGCCTGCCGATCTGGGCCGCCGACTACGTGCTGGCCGACTACGGTCACGGCGCGGTCATGGCCGTCCCGGCGCACGACCAGCGCGACCTCGACTTCGCGCGGGCGTTCGACCTGCCGGTGAAGGTCGTCGTCGACACGAACGCCGCGGTGACCGGGGCGATCCCGGTGATCCCCGAGGGTGCCTCGCTCGAGGACCTGCCCGCGCTCGACCCGGTGTCGACGGGTGAGGCCCTGACCGGCACCGGTCGGATGATCAACTCCGGCCCGCTCGACGGCATGTCCAAGCAGCACGCGATCACCGCGGCGATCTCCCTGCTCGAGGAGCGCGGCACCGGACGTGCCGCCAAGACCTACCGTCTTCGCGACTGGCTCATCTCGCGCCAGCGCTTCTGGGGCACCCCGATCCCGATCATCCACGGTGCCGACGGCACCGAGCACCCGGTGCCGATGGACCAGCTGCCCGTCCGGCTGCCCGACACCGAGGGGCTCGACCTCAAGCCGAAGGGCACCTCGCCGCTCGGTGGCGCGACCGACTGGGTGAACGTGCCGAACCCGGTGGACGGCACCCCCGCGCTCCGCGACACCGACACGATGGACACCTTCGTCGACTCGTCGTGGTACTTCCTGCGCTTCCTGGCGGCGAACGACGACACGCAGGCGTTCGACCCCGCCGTCGCGCGCAAGTGGGCCCCGGTCGACCAGTACATCGGCGGCATCGAGCACGCGATCCTGCACCTGCTGTACGCGCGCTTCGTGACCAAGGTGCTGTTCGACCTCGGCTACCTCGACTTCACCGAGCCGTTCTCGGCGCTGCTCAACCAGGGCATGGTGCTGTCCGGCGGCTCGAAGATGTCGAAGTCGAAGGGTGGCGTCTCGCTCGGTGACGAGCTCGACGCGAACGGTGTCGACGCGATCCGCCTGGTGATGGGCTTCGCCGGGCCTCCAGAGGACGACATCAACTGGGAGGACGTCTCCCCGTCCGCCTCGGCTCGCTTCCTCGCCCGTGCCTACCGGCTGGCGCTCGACGTCACGTCGTCGCCGGACGTCGTGTGGGCGGACGGCGACCGGGCCCTGCGGCAGGTCACGCACCGGTTCCTGGCCGATGCGCCGGGGATGATGGAGTCGTTCAAGTTCAACGTCGTGATCGCGCGGCTCATGGACCTGGTGAACGTCACCCGCAAGGCGATCGACAACGGTCCGGGCGCGGCTGACCCCGCCGTCCGCGAGGCCGTCGAGACCATCGCGCTCGGCCTGAGCGTCTTCGCGCCGTACACCGGCGAGGAGATGTGGGAGAAGCTGGGCTACGAGGCCACCGTCGCCACGTACGGCTGGCGGAAGGCCGACCCGACGCTGCTCGTGCAGGAGTCGCTGACCGCGGTCGTGCAGGTCAACGGCAAGGTGCGGGACTCGTTCGAGGTGTCGAAGTCGATCGAGCCGTCGGAGCTTGAGGCGCTCGCTCGGGCGTCGGCGAACGTCCAGCGGTACATCGGGGACCGCGAGATCGTGAAGGTGATCGTGCGGGCGCCGAAGCTCGTGAACATCGCGATCAAGGGGTAGCGCGCCGTTCGTCCTCCACAGGTGGGGCGGGCGGACGGTCGTCCACCGATCGTCGTTGCGGGGTCCGGCCGGGTGGTCGGGCTCCGTAGCGTGCGGGCATGTCGTCTGGTGATGGTGGAGCCACGGAACCGTCCGGCGGGGCTGGGGCGGTGTCGGCGGGTGGGTCTGCGCGGTCGTGGGCCGCTGGGCTGGCGTTGTCGCCGCGGACGGCGGTCCTGCTGGCGGGGCTCGTCGTCCTGGTCGCCGGGGTCGTGGTGGCGGTCGGGTCGTGGTCGGGTGCGTCATCGTCGGCGGGCGGTGCGGGCGACGGTCCGCTGTCGCTGGCGGGCGCTCCGTCGGCGGTGCCGTCCCGTTCTCCGGGTGGGGGTCCTCCGTCCTCGTCGGCGGCCCCGCTCGTGGTCGTGCACGTCGTCGGGGCGGTGGCACGTCCGGGCATCGTGACGCTGCCCGGGGGCAGCCGTGTGTCCGACGCGGTCGAGCGGGCCGGGGGCGCTCGTGACGACGCGGACCTGGCTCGGCTGAACCTCGCGCGAGTGCTGGTGGACGGCGAGCGGTTGTACGTGCCGAAGGTGGGGGAGACGGACATCCCGGCAGCGCTCGACGGTTCGAGCAGCTCGGTCGGTGGTGGGGGCGGTGCCGGGTCGGATGGTGCCGGTGGTGGTGCCGGGTCTGCCGTCGATGCCGTCGTCGACCTCAACACGGCCGATCAGACCCTGCTCGAGACCCTGCCCGGGATCGGGCCGTCGCTCGCGGGCCGGATCCTCGCGTGGCGCGACGAGCACGGACGGTTCGCCGCCGTCGAGGACCTGCTCGACGTCAGCGGCATCGGTGACGTCCGGTTCGCGGAGCTCCGCGACCGCGTGCGGGTCTGATCGGGGCCGGCGGTGGCGGTCGACCTCGCTCCCGGCGTGCGGGACCTGCGAGTGGCCGGTCCGGCGTCGGCCGCGTGGGTCTGCGCTGCGGTGCTGGTCGGGGTGCCCGGCAGCGCGGGGTGGTTCGGGCTCGTCGGCGCGGCCGTCGCGTGTGGCGGCATCGCATGGCTGCTGGTGGGGTGTCCGCGGCGGGCTCTGGGCGTCGTGGGGCTCGTGGTGGCGTCGGCCGCGTTCTGCACCACGGTGGCGGTCGCCGTGGTGGTCGGCGACGACCGGCGGAACCCTGCCGTCCTCGAGGGTGTCCGGACGGCCGTCGTCGAGGTCGTGCTCGACCGGGACCTCGCGCCGGGTGACCGGTCGGTCGTCGGGACCCTGGTGGCAGCGGAGGACGTCGACGGGCTGCGCGTGCCGGTTCGGGTCGTCCCCACGGCGCGCGGCGCGGGCGGGGCTGCCGGCGCGGGGAGTCGGGTGCACGGGTTGGCGACGCTCGAGGCGGACGAGCCGGGGAGCACGACGTCGTTCGTGGCGTTCCTGCGCGGTGAGGTCCGGACCGAGCCGCCGACGGGACTCCTCGCGGCCACCGATCGGGCGCGCCGAGCGTTCGTGTCCGCGAGCGCGACCCTGCCGGAACCCGGAGCCTCGTTGTTGCGCGGTCTGGCGATCGGCGACCGGAGCGGACTCGACCCCGCGACCGAGGCAGCGATGGAGACCTCGGCGCTCACCCACCTGACCGCCGTGTCCGGCGCGAACTGTGCGGTGATCGTGGGACTCGTGGTCGTGCTGGGGCGGGTCGTCGGTCTCCCGCGAGCAGGTCGGGCGGTGGTGGCGATCGCGCTCCTGCTGGCGTTCGTGGTGCTGGTCCGTCCGGACCCCTCGATCGTGCGGGCGACGGTGATGGCGGTGGTCGTGCTCGTGGTGCACCTCGCGGGACGTCCGGTACGTGGGGTCCCGCTGATCGCCCTCGCCGTGGTCGGGATGCTCGTCGTCGACCCCTGGTACGCCCGGTCGTTCGCGTTCGCCCTGTCGGTGCTCGCGACGAGTGGGATCGTGGTCCTCGGTCCGCCGCTGACGGCGCTGTTCGCACGACGGATGTGGACGCCGGTGGCGGCAGCGCTCGCGATCCCCGTCGCGGCGCAGCTCGCCTGCTGGCCGGTCACGATCCCGTTGTCGGCCACGTTCCCGACATACGCGGTCCCGGCGAACCTGCTGACCGAGCCGCTCGCGCCCGTCGTCACGGTGGTCGGGCTCGCCGCGTGCCTGACCGCGCCGCTGTGGCCGTGGGGCGGTTCGGTGCTCGCCGCGGTGGCGTGGGCGCCCGCCAGCGCGATCGGAGGCATCGCGCACGGAGCGGCTGCGCTCCCGTACGCCGCCGCGCCCTGGCCAGCCGGCGTGCTCGGGGTGGTCGGCGCTGCCGTCGTGAGCGCCTCGGTCGCGGTGGCGGTCCTCGCGCCCCGAGCGGTCCGCTTCCGCCTGCTCCTCGCCGCGTGCACGGTCGCAGCGGTCGGGATCGTGTCCGTCGCCGTGCCCCGACTCGTCGTGCGCGCGGGGCTGCCCGGCGACTGGGCCATCGCCGCGTGCGACGTGGGACAGGGCGACGCGGTGCTCGTCCGCGGCGGGAGCGGCACCGCACTGGTGGACGTCGGCGACGATCCGGAGCGACTCAGCGCCTGCCTGGACCTCCTCGGCGTCGACCGGGTCGACCTGCTCGTGCTGACGCACTTCGACCGGGACCACGTCGGTGCGGTCGCGTCGGTCGCGGACCGTGTGACGACCGCGCTCGTCGGGCCGACGGGTCGGGCCGAGGACGAGCGCGTCCTCCGGTCGCTCGTCGACGCGGGCATCGACGTCCGGACGGCCGACGACACGACGTCGGGCACGCTCGGGCCGCTCCGGTGGCGGGTGGTGTGGCCGCGGTCGGGTGCGCGGGACGCCGGCAACGACGCGAGTCTGGTCCTCCGGACGGAACCCGGGCCGGGCTGCACGTCGTGTGTCGGCGGGCTGTTCCTCGGAGACCTGGGGGAGACCGCGCAGCGCCGGCTCCGCGGTGTCCTGGCGTCCCGGGCCGACACCGGGGCGCAGGCCCGGCCCGGGACCACGATCGAGGTCGTGAAGGTCGCGCACCACGGTTCGGCCGACCAGGACCCGGTGCTCTACCGTGAGACCGCGGCCGCGGTGGGGCTCATCGGCGTCGGCGCGGACAACACGTACGGCCACCCGACCCGCTCGGCGCTGGACGTGCTCTCGGCCCCGGGCACCCGCGCGTACCGGACCGACCGGCAGGGGACCGTGGTCGTCGGACGGGACGGGCCCGACGCCCTCCGGGTGTGGACGGAGCGTTCGGCGTCAGCGGTCGCCCGTAGGATCGAGGCATGGCCGCCAAGAAGCCCGTCCGTGCCGCAGCGAAGATCGACCAGGTGCCCTGGTCGGGCATCCGCCCTGCGCCGGTGGTGCTCGTCACGGGGCCCGAGACCTTCCTCGCCGAGCGAGCGAGCAGCGTCCTGCGCGACCTGCTCGTGGGCGAGGACCCCGCGCTCGAGGTGCACGACCTCGAAGCCGACCAGTACGCTCCCGGCCTCCTCGCCACGCTCGCGAGTCCGTCCCTGTTCGGCGAGCCCCGGCTGGTCCGGGTCACCAACGTCGAGAAGTGCACCGACGCGTTCATCACCGAGACGATCTCGTACCTCGGTGCCCCGGCGGACGACGTCACGCTCGTGCTGCGCCACGGCGGGGGAGTGCGCGGCAAGAAGCTGCTCGACACGATCCGCAGCGGTGTCGGCGGGGGCGTCGAGGTGCAGTGCGACGAGCTCAAGCGCGAGACCGACCGGATCGACTTCGTCACGGCGGAGTTCCGCGCTGCCCGACGGAAGATCGCGCCCTCGGCGGTGCGCACCCTCGTCGCGGCGTTCGCGGACGACCTGGCCGAGCTCGCGGCCGCGTGCCGGCAGCTCCTCGCGGACGAAGCCGCCGAGATCACGGACAAGGTCGTCGACAAGTACTACGGCGGTCGTGTCGAGACGAACGCGTTCAAGGTCGCCGACATCGCACTCGCCGGCCGTTCGGCTCCGGCCATCGTCGAGTTGCGGCACGCGCTCTCGACGGGCGAGGCTCCGGTGCCGATCGTGGCGGCGTTCGCGTCGAAGATCCGCACGATGGCGAAGGTCAGTGCCTTCCGCGGGCCGAGCGGTCAGGCCGCCTCGGCGCTCGGCATGGCGCCGTGGCAGGTGCAGCGGGCACAGCGTGACGTCGCGGGGTGGAGCGAGTCCGGGCTCGCGAACGCGATCATCAGCATCGCCGAGGCCGACACCGCGGTGAAGGGTGGCTCGCGCGACGCGCACTACGCGCTCGAGGTCATGGTCCGCACCATCGCCCGGCGCGGCGAGGCGCGCTGAGGCGAGCCGCGCCTCCTGAACTGCGCACGCGACGCGAGTCGGACGGCACCGCACACGCGGTGCGACGTTCTGCGTGTCGATCGACGCGCAGCATGTCGAAACGCGCGTGTCACGCCGGCCCGCGCCCCGCGCGCCACGCACGCAAACAGGCCCCGCACCGAACGGTGCGGGGCCTGCAGACCAGAAGGGTCAGTGCGTCAGAGCGACGCGACCTTCTTCGCGATGGCCGACTTGCGGTTCGCGGCCTGGTTCTTGTGGATGACGCCCTTGCTCACGGCCTTGTCGAGCTTCTTCGACGCGAGGGTCAGGGCCGCGACGGCCTTGTCCTTGTCGCCGGCGACGACGGCCTCGTTCGTGTGACGGATGACCGTCTTGAGCTCCGAACGGTAGGCCTTGTTGCGCTCCTGGGCCTTGAGGTTGGTCTTGATGCGCTTCATCTGCGACTTGATGTTCGCCATGCGTGTTGCTCCTTGATCGTCTCTACGGGTGGTCGCGACCGCTGGGTAGAGGGGCCCTTGGTCGCATCGCGTTCCACCCGTGGGCGGGGAACGCGGAAGCCAGCCACCAACATTACCAGGCCGGAGCGTCTGGACCAAAGCACCGAAACGCCGAAACCATGCCGCAACAACCGTTCGCTACCGTGACGAGCATGCCATCGCTCGCGCCCCGCATCGAGACCGTCCCCGCCTCCGGCATCCGCCGCGTGTTCGAGCAAGCCGCACGCATGCAGGCCGAGCAGACGGGCCAGACGACCGGCACGGACATCGCGATGCTCGTCATCGGCGAACCCGACGTGCCCGTCGCGGCGCACATCGGCGAGGCCGCCCGGCGCGCCTGGACCGAGGACCGCACCGACTACACCCCGAACGGCGGCATCGCCCCGCTGCGGGAGGCCATCCGCGACAAGCTCCGCCGCGAGAACCGGATCGAGGTCGACGTCGAGCAGATCTGGATGACGATCGGCGCGACGCAGGCGCTCTTCCAAGCGATGACCCTCGTGCTGAGCCCCGGCGACGAGGTCCTCGTGCCGGACCCCGGCTACACGACCTTCACGATGAACGCCCACATCATCGGAGCCACCCCGGTGCCGTACCGGCTCGAGCCGCAGCACGGGTTCGAGCCCGACCTGCAGGCCCTCGAGGCGAGCATCACCGAGCGGACCCGCGCCCTCGTCGTGAACTCGCCGTCGAACCCACTCGGCTCGGTGTTCGGCGAGCAGACCCTCCGCGACCTGCTCGCCCTGGCGAAGCGGCACGACCTCTGGGTGATCAGCGACGAGGTCTACGAGTACTTCACCTACGGCACCCGCCACGTCAGCCTGGCGAGCCTCGACGAGGACGACCGCGTCTTCACCGCCTTCTCGCTGAGCAAGACCTACGCGATGACGGGCGTCCGTGTCGGGTACCTCGTCACGCCGAAGGGACTCGGCCCGACGATGCGGACGACCCAGGAGGCGATGATCAGCTGCGTCGCCGAGCCCGACCAGTGGGCGGCCCTCGCGGCGATCGTGGGGGACCACTCCGCCGTGCAGGACGCCCGCGAGCACTACCGCGCCAACCTCGGCGTCGCGAAGGAGGTGCTCGACGCCGCCGGCATCCACTACCTCGACCCGCGGGGCGCCTTCTACCTGTGGATCGACATGTCCCACGCCTCGCAGGGCGACGTCGCGGAGTGGGCGCTCGGGTTCCTCCAGCGGGAGCGGGTCGCCGTGGCGCCCGGGAGCGCGTTCGGCCGGACCGGCGAGGGCTGGATCCGTGTGTGCCTCGCGGCGACGCCGGCGGACCTGCGCCGCGGACTGGGTGCGCTGCCGGCGCCGGAGCACGCCGTGGTCTGACGGGACGTGCGCGCCGCCGCCGCGCGGACGTGGGACAATCGTTCGACCGTCCGACCCACCCCGAGGAACCGTGAGCCCACAAGCATCCGCGCCGCTCGAGCCCGCCTCGACCCCGGCCGACGCGATCCGCAACTTCTGCATCATCGCGCACATCGACCACGGCAAGTCCACGCTGGCCGACCGCATGCTGCAGATCACCGGCATCGTCGAGGACCGCGCCATGCGTGCGCAGTACCTCGACCGCATGGACATCGAGCGCGAGCGCGGCATCACGATCAAGTCCCAGGCGGTGCGCATGCCGTGGGAGCTCGACGGGCAGACGTACGCCCTCAACATGATCGACACGCCCGGTCACGTGGACTTCTCGTACGAGGTGTCCCGATCGCTCGCGGCGTGCGAGGGAGCGATCCTCCTGGTCGACGCGGCGCAGGGCATCGAGGCGCAGACGCTCGCCAACCTCTACCTGGCGCTCGAGAACGACCTCGAGATCATCCCGGTCCTCAACAAGATCGACCTGCCGGCGGCCGAGCCGGAGAAGTACGCGGCCGAGCTCGCGCAGCTCATCGGCGGCTCGCCCGACGACGTCCTGCGCGTGTCCGGCAAGACCGGCGTGGGCGTGGCCGAACTGCTCGACCGGGTCGTCGGCTCCGTGCCGGCCCCCGTGGGCGACGTGGACGCTCCGCCCCGCGCGATGATCTTCGACTCGGTCTACGACAGCTACCGCGGCGTCGTGACCTACGTGCGGATGGTGGACGGCACGATCCACCCGCGCGAGAAGGTCCAGATGATGTCGACCAAGTCGACGCACGAGATCCTCGAGATCGGCGTGTCCGCGCCCGAGCCGAAGCCGACGAAGGGCCTCTCCGTCGGCGAGGTCGGTTACCTCATCACCGGGGTGAAGGACGTCCGCCAGTCGAAGGTCGGCGACACGGTCACGACGGCGCAGAAGCCCGCGACCGAGGCGCTGGCCGGGTACACCGACCCGAAGCCGATGGTGTTCTCGGGCCTGTACCCGATCGACGGCTCGGACTACCCGGACCTCCGCGAGGCGCTCGACAAGCTCAAGCTGTCCGACGCCGCTCTCGTGTACGAGCCGGAGACGTCGGTGGCGCTCGGCTTCGGCTTCCGCTGCGGCTTCCTCGGCCTGCTCCACCTCGAGATCATCACCGAGCGCCTCAGCCGCGAGTTCGGGCTCGACCTCATCACCACGGCCCCGAGCGTGATCTACGAGGTCACGAACGAGGACAACACCGTGACCGAGGTCACGAACCCGTCCGAGTTCCCGGGCGGCCGCATCGTCGAGGTCCGCGAGCCGATGGTCCGTGCGGCCATCCTCGCGCCGAAGGACTACGTGGGCGCGATCATGGAGCTGTGCCAGTCGCGCCGCGGATCGCTGCTCGGCATGGAGTACCTCGGCGAGGACCGCGTCGAGATCCGGTACGAGATGCCCCTCGGCGAGATCGTCTTCGACTTCTTCGACCAGCTGAAGAGCAAGACGCAGGGCTACGCGTCGCTCGATTACGAGCCCACGGGTGACCAGGCGGCCGACCTCGTGAAGGTCGACATCCTGCTCCAGGGCGAGCAGGTCGACGCGTTCAGCGCGATCGTGCACCGCGACAAGGCGTACGCCTACGGCACGTTGATGACCGAGCGCCTGCGCAAGCTCATCCCGCGCCAGCAGTTCGAGGTCCCGATCCAGGCCGCCATCGGCGCCCGGATCATCGCCCGCGAGAGCATCCGGGCGATGCGCAAGGACGTCCTCGCGAAGTGCTACGGCGGTGACATCACCCGCAAGCGCAAGCTCCTCGAGAAGCAGAAGGAGGGCAAGAAGCGCATGAAGATGGTGGGTCGCGTCGAGGTCCCGCAGGAAGCCTTCATCGCGGCGCTCTCCGGCGACGTCGAAGAGAAGAAGAAGTAGCGGAGCGCGTCAGACGCGGCGGGCGCGAGCCCGCAACGCTGCCAGGCCCAGTGCCGGGAGGCTCGCCGCGGCCAGTCCTGCGAGTGCGGTCCGCAGGATGACGAGTCCGGCAGCCGTGTCGTAGTCGGCCTGCGCCGCCGCGGCGAACCCGGCCACCACCGACCCGACCACCATCGCCAGCGTGCAGAACCCGAGCACGTAGGGCAGCCGGCGTGCCGAGTGTCGGCGCACCGCGAGCACGAGCGTCACCCCGAACAGGAGCACACCCGCTCCGGCGCTGCACGCCCCGAACGCGGCGATGGCGTTCGCGGTGTCGAACACGTCGACGTCCCCCGGCGGCGTCGTGACGTACCGGGAGGGAGCGCCGAGGCCGGCCGTCGCCCACTCGACCGCGGCCCGTGCCGTCGCCGCCAGCCCGAACGCCGCGAGCGTCAGGACGGCGAACGCGGCCGTCGTGCGGTCGACGGACCGCGCGCGAGCGAGGGGGGAGCGGGGCACGCACCCACGATAGGGGCGTGTCGGACGCGTGTCGGGCCTCCAGTTCGGGGCGCGCGGAAAGCGGACCGCCGGTTGCGCACCCGAGGGCGACTCGGTTCGATCCGGGGGACGAGTCCCCAGTACAGTGGGCCGCATGAGTACCCGCGGGAGCTACCGGACCGCCCTGACGTACGGAGCCGTGGGTGCGACCCAGGCGCCGGACCTCATGACGTACCCGCCGGAGGGGTTCGCCCCGTCCGAGTCGCGCTCCCGGATCGGCCACGGCGACCAGCGCTTCGAGACCGCGGTGACCCAGGCCCTGACCTGGCAGATCCAGGAGCGCAGCGGGATCCGCGTGCACGTCGAGGAACAGCCCGACGACGACGAGGTCCGCTACAACCCGGTGACCTTCGACGAGGACGGCGTGCCGATCGCCCCGGCCTCGATCGGGACGCCCCGGGTGGAGAAGTTCGCCCCGGACGGCACGCCGCTCGTGACGGCGGGGACGAGCGCGACGCTGACGATGCACGCGTTCGGCCAGACGGTGCAGGCACCGGTCCGGGTCGTCTCGATCATCGACGAGACCGACCGCAAGGGCTTCGCGTACGGCACGCTCGAAGGGCACCCGCTCTCGGGCGAGGAGTCCTTCGTCGTCGAGCGGACCCCGGACGGCTCGGTGTGGTTGCAGATCCGGCAGTTCTCGCAGCCGTCGAGCCGGAAGTGGCAGTTCGTGGCCCCGTTGCTCCGTCGGCAGCAGCGCGTGATGGCGCAGAAGTACCTCGAAGCGCTCCGCGGCGACTAGGTCTGCTCGGCTAGGAGCCCTCGCCGACCGGGCGGAGCGGCGGCAGCGCCGCGATGGCGTCCTCGATGAGCGACGCGTCGTCGACGCAGTTCCGGGCGATCGTCACGGCACCCGTGGCGCGGAGCGCGTCGACGTCGAACACCCCGGTCGCCACCGCCAGGAACGGGATCCCGGCGGCCTCGGCCGCCTCGCCGTCCCGCGGGGTGTCCCCGACGATGACGGCCCGGGTGCCCGCGAGGGCATCGGCAGCACGCGCGGTCACCCCGCTGCGCTCGACCTCGGCGTCACCGAAGTACGAGTGCTCCCAGTCGAACGCGTCGACGTCGAACCCGGCGCCCTGCAGCTTCACGCGGGCGCGGTAGGGGGAGTTGCCGGTCAGCAGGCCGTTGCGCCAGCCGAGCTCGGCGAACCGTCGGACGAGGGCGATCGCGCCCGGAGCCGGGCTCCGGTGGTCGCCGGACACGTGTCGTTCCTCGGTCAGGTCGTGCAGGTGGCGGCTCACGGTGGGGATGAGCGAGTCGTCCAGGTCGTGGGCCCGGACGTGCTCGGCGATGAGCCCGGCGTCGGTGCGGCCGTGCTGGTGCCCGACGCGGAGGACGAGGTCGCGACCCACCGCCCGCTCGAGCGCGAGGTGGTAGAGGTTGCCCGGCGAGGAGGCGTTCATCACGAGGGTGCCGTCGATGTCCCACAGCACCGTGGTGGGGACGGGGTGGTGCTCCATGTCTCCATCATGACGGACAATGGAGTCCATGCCGAGTGCTCTCCCGATCGCCGATCCCGCACCAGCGGACGGGCTGCTCTCGCCCGCGGCCGGAGCCGGTGACGTCCCGTTCGGCGTGTACGTGCACGTGCCGTTCTGCCGCGTGCGGTGCGGCTACTGCGACTTCAACACCTACACGGCGTCCGAGCTGCGCGGGGTCCGTCGGGACGACTACGCCGGGCACGCCGTGCAGGAGATCCGCTTCGCGGCGGACGTCCTCGACCGCTCCGGCGTCCCGCGGCGACCGGTGTCGACGGTCTTCTTCGGCGGGGGGACGCCGACGATGCTGCCGGCGTCCGACCTCGTGATGATCCTGCGGGCGATCGACGAGACCTGGGGCATCCTGCCCGGGGCCGAGGTCACGACCGAGGCGAACCCGGACTCCGTCGACGAGTCGTCCCTGGCGACGCTGCGCGCCGGTGGGTTCACCCGGGTGAGCTACGGCATGCAGTCCGCGGTGCCGCACGTGCTCGCGACGCTCGACCGGACGCACGACCCCGAGCGCGTGCCGCTCGTCGTGGACGCCGCGAAGCAGCAGGGGCTCGACGTCTCGCTCGACCTCATCTACTCGACGCCGGGCGAGTCCCTCGACGACTGGCGCACCTCGCTGGACGCGGCCCTGGCGTGTGCGCCCGACCACGTCTCGGCGTACTCGCTCATCGTCGAGGACGGCACCGCGATGGGCCGGATGGTCGCACGCGGCGAGCTGCCGGCGCCGGACGACGACCTCGCGGCGGACATGTACGAGCTGGCCGACCAGGTCCTCGGCGACGCCGGGTACTCCTGGTACGAGGTCTCGAACTGGTCCCGCGGCGACCAGCACGCGAGCCGGCACAACCTGTCCTACTGGAAGGGCCACGACTGGTGGGGCGTCGGCCCGGGCGCGCACTCCGCGGTCGCCGGCACCCGCTGGTGGAACGTGAAGCACCCGGCCGCGTACGCGAACCGGGTGCTGCAGGGCGAGTCGCCCGCGGCCGGCCGCGAGACCCTCGACGACGAGACCCGGTACGTCGAGCGCGTGCTCCTCGCCGCGCGGGTCCGCGGTGAGCTGGCGACGAGCGAGCTGGGCCAGGAGGCACGGGGCCGCGTCGCCGGCCTCATCGCACGTGGTCTCGTGGACGGGTCGGCCGCGGTGCGGGGACGGATCGAGTTGACCCTGCGGGGTCGCCTGCTCGCGGACGCGGTGGTCCGCGAGCTGCTCGACTGAGCTACTGCTTGATGAACTCGATCGAGAGCGGGTAGCGGTAGAACTGCCCGCGGTTGGCGGCGACGGCGGCCATGATCCCGAAGATGATCGTCAGGATCCCGATCACCGGCAGGAGCACCGCGCCGATCAGCACGATGGTCAAGAGGCCCGCGGCGACGTAGGCGATCGCCATCGTGATGTGGAAGTTCAGCGCCACGCGCGTGTGCTCGCGGATGAAGCCGCCGCGATCGCGCAGGACGAGGTAGGCCACGAGCGGCGCGACGAAGTTGAAGAAGATCCCGCCGATGTGCGTGAGCGTGGCCCAGAGGCGCTGGTCCTCGGGCGACATCGGCTGGGGCGGCTGGTACCCGCCCGGGAACTGGGGGCCACCGGGCTGCTGTCCGTAGGTCATGGCGGAAGCGTACTGGCAGGCGTGTGGAGAAGTCCCGGTCCGTCGGTGGTCGGGCGTAGGATCAGCAGTCGACACGTCCGAGTGCCAGATCGAGTGGAAGGGGTCCGGGTGGTCAGCGAACGCAGCCTCGAGGTCCTCAAGGCCATCGTGCGGGACTACGTCGCGTCACGCGAGCCGGTCGGTTCGAAGACGATCGTCGAGCGGCACGCCTTCGGGGTCAGCGCCGCCACGATCCGGAACGACATGGCCCAGCTCGAGGACGAGCAGCTCATCGCGGCACCGCACACCTCGTCCGGTCGCGTCCCCACCGACAAGGGGTACCGCGTCTTCGTCGACCACCTCGCCGGCGCGCGGCCGCTGTCCAGCGCCCAGCGGCACGCGATCGAGACGTTCCTCGGTGCGCCGAACGACCTCGACGAGGTCCTCGGCCGGACGGTCCGGCTGCTCAGCCAGCTCACGAACCAGGTCGCCCTCGTGCAGTACCCCTCGATGGTGCGCGCGCGTGTCCAGCACATCGAGCTCGTCCGCCTCGGCGACAACCGCCTGATGGTCGTGCTCATCACCGACACCGCCCGGGTCGAGCAGCGTGTCGTCGAGACCGACGTGGCGCTCGACGAGGGCTCGCTCACCGAACTCCGCACGGCGGTGAACGGCGCCAGCGTCGGGCTCCTGCTGCAGGACGTCTCGACGGCGCTCCGCGCGGTGCCGCAGCAGATCCGCCCCGACGCCCAGCCGCTCGCCGGGGTCGTCGTCGCGACCCTCATCGAGCAGGTCGCCGCCAACCGGCAGGACCGCCTGGTGATGGCCGGTGCGGCGAACCTCGCCAAGAGCGAGCAGGACTTCTCGGGCGGGCTCTTCCCCGTGCTCGAGGCGATCGAGGAACAGGTGACCCTGCTCCGCCTGTTCGGTGAGATGCAGATCGACGACGGCGTCGCGGCGCGCATCGGCGTGGAGAACGCCGAGTACGGGCTCGACGCGACGAGCATCGTCGCCGGCGGGTACCTGGCCGGCGGCGAACTCGCCCGGCTCGGCGTGCTCGGGCCGACCCGGATGGACTACGGCACGAACATGGCCGCCGTGCGCGCCGTCGCACGGTACCTGTCCAAACTCCTGGGTGAACATTGACCAGGTGCCCACGCGCCTGAGCGAGCCGGTCCCGACGGGGCGACCCGCGCCTCCAGGCCCACCGACGACCACCAGAACCGCGGCGACCGCCGCACCCGACCGACCGAACCGAACCGAACCGACTGAGGGATACGTGGCAGACCACTACGACGTCCTCGGCGTCCAGAAGGACGCCTCCGATGCCGACATCAAGAAGGCGTACCGCCGTCTGGCGCGCGAACTGCACCCGGACGTGAACCCGAGCCCCGATGCGGCCGAGCGCTTCAAGGACGTGACGCACGCGTACGACGTGCTGAGCGACCCCGAGCAGCGCCGCCGGTACGACGCCGGGCCCCAGGCCGACAGCCCCTTCGGTGGCGGAGCCGGCGGGTTCAGCGACATCTTCGACGCGTTCTTCGGTGGCGGTGGCGGCGGCGGTCGTGGCAACGGCCCGCGCAGCCGTGCCGAGCGCGGGCAGGACGCCCTGCTCCGCATCGACGTCGACCTCGACGAGGTCGTCTTCGGTACCCACAAGGACGTCGAGGTCGACACCGCGGTGCTGTGCGAGACGTGCGGCGGTTCCTGCTGCGCGCCGGGCACGAGCCCGCAGACGTGCGACATCTGCGGCGGCACCGGCCACATCCAGCGCCAGGTCCGCTCGCTCCTCGGCAACGTCGTGACGAGCGCGCCCTGCGGCACCTGCCGCGGGTACGGCACCGTCATCCCGAACCCGTGCCCGACGTGCCAGGGCCAGGGACGCGTCCGCGCTCGTCGCACGGTGCCGGTCGACGTCCCCGCCGGAGTCGACTCCGGGCTCCGCCTGCAGATGCCCGGCCAGGGCGAGGTCGGCCCGGCCGGTGGCCCCTCCGGTGACCTCTACCTCGAGATCCGGGTGCGCCACCACGACGTCTTCAGCCGCGACGGGGACGACCTGCTCGCCACGCTCGAGGTCGCGATGACCGACGCCGTGCTCGGGACGACCACGACGATCGACGGGCTCGACGGTCCGGTCGAGCTCGAGGTCCGGCCGGGTGTGCAGAGCGCCGACGTCCTCGTGATCAAGGACCGCGGCATCACGAAGCTCCGGGGCAACGGTCGCGGCGACCTCCGGGTCGGTGTGCAGGTCGTGACGCCGACGAAGCTCTCGCACAAGGAACGGCAGCTCGTCGAGCAGCTCGCGAAGTCGCACAAGGCCGCGAAGCCGCAGCTCGCCCGCTTCCAGCAGGGCATGTTCGGCAAGCTCCGCGACCGGTTCTTCAACTTCTGATGGCGTCGCTCTACCTCGTCGGGTCGCTCGACGGCGTCACGGTCGGCGACACCGTCCCGCTCGACGGGGCGGAGGGACGCCACGCCGTCACGGTCGCCCGGGTCCGGGTGGGGGAGACGCTGCGCCTGTCCGACGGTCGTGGCACCGTCGTGACCGGGGCGGTGGCCGCGCTCGGGCGGGACACGCTCTCGTTGGCGGTGTCCACGGTCGCCGTCGACGACGCCCCCACACCGACGCTCACGCTCGTGCAGGCGCTCGCGAAGGGCGGCCGCGACGAGATGGCGGTGCAGGCGGCGACCGAGATCGGTGTCGACCGGATCGTGCCGTGGTCGGCGGCCCGCAGCGTCTCCCGCTGGGACGGCGCGAAGGTCGAGAAGGGCCGCGCACGCTGGACGGCGATCGCGCACGAGGCGTCGAAGCAGGCGATCCGTTCCCGGGTGCCCGTCGTCGACGCGCCGGTGACGACCGGGCAGCTCGCGGCTCCGGCTCCCGGCGCGGCCGACGGTGCTCGCGCCGTCCTCGTGCTGGACCCGGTCGGCGACGTCCGGCTCTCCGAGTGGGAACCGCCGAGCGACGTCGCCGAGATCGTCCTCGTCGTCGGACCCGAGGGCGGCATCGACGGCTCCGAGTTCGACCGGCTGGTGGCCGCCGGCGCCGTCCGGGTCCGCCTCGGCGACACGGTGCTCCGGACGTCCACCGCCGGCCCGGCCGCGCTCGCGGTCCTCCAGACACGGCTCGGTCGCTGGTAGCGCCCGGATCGGGAAGGCGTGGCGTCGGTACCGCGTTCTACGATGGAGCCATGAGCACCAGCACGCCCAGCATCTTCTCCCGGATCATCGCGCGCGAGATCCCGGCGACCGTCGTCGCCGAGGACGACCGCGTGATCGCCATCGAGGACATCGCGCCGAAGGCACCCGTCCACGTGCTCGTCATCCCCAAGACCGAGCAGTACCGGAACGTCACCGAGCTCGCAGCCGGTGACCCGGACCTCCTCGCCCACCTGGTCGCCACCGCGCAGCGCATCGCCGACGAGCGCGCCGGCGGCCAGTACCGACTCGTCTTCAACACCGGCGAAGCCGCCGGTCAGACCGTGTTCCACGTGCACGCGCACGTACTCGCAGGTGAACTGCAGGAAGGCACCCTTGCCGGCTAACGAACCAGCACCCACCCCGGCCGACCCGACGGACGTGTCGGCCTCGATCCAGGTCGACGGCATCGCCATGGTGCAGCTGCTCGGCCCCCAGGACCGACTGCTCAAGACCGTCGAACGCCAGTACCCGGGCGTCCGCGTGCTCGTGCGTGGCAACGAGGTCACGCTGACCGGGCCCGAACGCGACGTCGCGCGCGCGCACGCCCTGGTCGACGAGCTCGTCGGCATGGTGAAGCGCGGGCAGGACATCGGGCCGTCCGACATCCCCGTCTCCGCGAAGCTCCTGGACGAGGACCGCAAGCCGTCCGACACCTTCGGCACGCCGATCGTGTCGAGCCGCGGCAAGTCCGTGCGGCCGAAGACCGACGGGCAGCGGGCCTACGTCGACGCCATCGACGAGCACACGATCACGTTCGGCATCGGCCCCGCCGGTACCGGCAAGACGTACCTGGCGATGGCGAAGGCCGTCCAGGCGCTGCAGCGACGCGAGGTCACCCGGATCATCCTGACGCGCCCCGCGGTCGAGGCCGGCGAGCGGCTCGGCTTCCTGCCGGGCACCCTCACCGACAAGATCGACCCGTACCTGCGCCCGCTCTACGACGCGCTCAACGAGATGATGGACCCCGAGCTGGTCCCGAAGCTCCTGGCCGCCGGCACGGTCGAGGTGGCCCCGCTGGCGTACATGCGCGGACGCACGCTGAACGACTCGTTCGTGGTCCTCGACGAGGCGCAGAACACGACGCCCGAGCAGATGAAGATGTTCCTGACGCGGCTCGGGTTCGGCTCGAAGATGGTCGTCACGGGTGACATCACCCAGGTCGACCTGCCGGGCAACCTGTCCGGGCTCCGGCTCGTCACGCGCATCCTCGGCGAGGTCGACGACATCCACTTCGCCCGCCTCGGCAGCGAGGACGTCGTCCGCCACACGCTCGTCGGACGGATCGTGGACGCCTACACCGTCTACGACGAGGAACGCCTCGCCGAGCAGTCCGGGTACCGCCCGGGCGGCCGGGGCAGCGCCGCCACGCCGAACCCCGCCGGTGCGAACCGCGCCGAGCGACGGGGGCGTCCGCCGCAGGACCGCCAGCGCTCCCCGTACCCCCAGAACGACTCCCGAGGAGGGAACCGGTGAGCATCGAGCTCAACAACGAGTCCGGCGTCGAGGTCGACGAGGCAGCCATCCAGCGCCTCGCCGCCTTCGCGCTCGATGCGCTCCACGTCCACGCCGATGCGGAGCTCGCGATCGTGCTCGTCGACGAGGGCGCGATGGAGCAGCTGCACGTCCGGTGGATGGACGAACCCGGGCCGACCGACGTCCTGAGCTTCCCGATGGACGAACTCCGTCCGGGCACCGAGGACGACCCGACGCCCGCCGGGCTGCTCGGCGACATCGTGCTGTGCCCGCAGGTGGCCGAGGAACAGGCGAAGACCGCCGGGCACTCGAGCACTGACGAGATGCTCCTGCTGACCTGCCACGGCATCCTGCACCTGCTCGGGTTCGACCACGCCGAGCCGGACGAGAAGGCGGAGATGTTCGGGCTGCAGGGCGAGATCCTCACGGCCTTCGCCGCCCAGCGCCGCGGGCGGTGAGCTGATGCTGCTCGTCGTCGGCCTGCTGGCGGTGGCGTTCGTGCTGGTCGTCGTCGGTGGCCTGCTCGCCGCGTCCGACGCCGCGCTCTCCGTCCTGTCCCGCGCCGACCTCGACGAGATCGCGCGGGAGAGCAAGCACCGCCGCGCCATCGAGGCGGTCGGCGACGACGTCGGGGCGCACGTCAACGCGCTCAACTTCTTCCGGGTGCTCGCCGAGACCGCCGCCGCCGTGCTCGTCACGATCGCACTCGTGATGGTCTTCGACACGTGGTGGGTCGCGCTCATCGTGGCCGCCGCGATCATGACCGCGGTGTCGTTCGTCCTCGTCGGGTCCAGCCCGCGCAGCGTCGGTCGCGCGCACGCCGAACGGCTCATCGCGACCACGGGCGGGCTCGTCCGGGCCGTGCGCATCGTGCTCGGTCCGCTCGCCGGCCTGCTCGTGGCGATCGGCGACCGCGTCACGCCCGGGCGCGGGGGCAGTGCCTCGACGGTGTCGAGCGAGGAGCAGCTGCTGTCGCTCGTCGACGAGGCCACCGAGAGCAACGTCCTCGAGCAGGACGACCGCGAGCTCATCCACTCGGTCTTCGAGTTCAGCGACACCCTCGTGCGCGAGGTGATGGTGCCGCGCACCGACATGCTCACCGTCGACGGTTCGGACACCCTCGCGAGCGGCATGGAGCAGTTCCTCGCCGCGGGCGTCTCCCGCATGCCCGTCACCGGCAAGGGCAGCGACGACGTGCTCGGGGTCCTCTACCTGCGCGACGTCGCCCGGGCCCTGTACGAGCGCCCGGGGTCCGGTACCAAGCGGGTCACGACGCTCCTGCGCCCGGCGGAGTTCGTGCCGGAGTCGAAGGCCGCCGACGACACCCTGCGCCACATGCAGGTCGCGAAGAACCACCTCGTGCTCGTCGTCGACGAGTACGGCGGCGTCGCCGGGCTCGTCACGATGGAAGACCTCATCGAGGAGCTCGTCGGCGACATCTCGGACGAGTACGACCGCGCCGTGGTCGACCGGGTCGAGGTCGAGCCGGGCGTCTGGCGGATCTCCGCCCGACTGCCGATCGACGACCTCGGCGACCTGTTCGGCATCGAGCTCGAGGACGACGACGTCGACACCGCCGGCGGGCTGCTCACCAAGGAGCTCGGCCACCTGGCGATCAGCGGCGACAGCGTCACCGTGTCCGGCGTCGTGCTCACGGCCGACCGGGTCGAGGGCAAGCGCCGCCACCTCATCACCGTGCTCGCCGAGCGCACACCCGGACTCGCGGACGTCGAGGACGCCTTCGACGACGCAGCATCCACCACGACGGGAACCACGCACGCATGACCGACACCACGCCAGCCACCGCCGGACCGACCGAGCCGTACCGTGCCGGGTTCGTCTCGTTCGTGGGGCGCCCGAACGTCGGGAAGTCCACGCTGACGAACGCGCTCGTCGGCCAGAAGGTCGCGATCACCTCGTCGAAGCCGCAGACCACCCGCCGCGCCATCCGCGGGATCGTGCACCGGCCGAACGGCCAGGTCATCATCGTCGACACCCCCGGCGTGCACCGACCGCGCACCCTGCTCGGCGAGCGGCTGAACGACCTCGTGCAGTCCACCCTCGGGGACGTCGACGTCATCGGGCTCTGCGTCCCGGCGAACGAGCCGATCGGCCCCGGCGACCGGTTCATCAACGACACGCTGGACCAGTACCCGCGTGCGAAGAAGGTCGCCATCGTCACGAAGATCGACCGGGCCGCCAAGGACAAGGTCGGGGAGCAACTGCTCGCGGTGTCGAAGCTGCGCGAGTGGGACGCCATCGTGCCGACCTCGGGCACGAGGGGACTGCAGCTCGAGGACCTGCTCGGCGTGATCACGTCGCTGCTGCCCGAGTCGCCCCAGCTCTACGACGACGCCGCGGTGACCGAGGAGACCGACGAGGAGCGGATCGGCGAACTCATCCGCGAAGCCGCGCTCGAGGGCGTGCGCGACGAGCTGCCGCACTCGCTCGCCGTCGTGATCGAGGACGTCGTCGAGCCCGACGAGGACGACGAACCGGACGGCCCGCTGCGCATCTTCGCGAACCTCTTCGTCGAGCGGGACAGCCAGAAGGCGATCGTCATCGGTCGCAAGGGTGAGCGCCTCAAGGACGTCGGGTCGCGGGCCCGCACCGAGATCGAGGCGCTGCTCGGCGGCCGCCACGTGTACCTCAACATCCGGGTGAAGGTCGCGAAGGAGTGGCAGCGCGACCCGAAGCAGCTCGGGCGACTGGGCTTCTGAACCGACCGTCTGCTGACGTCAACCTGGAGGCGGACGCGCACCGCGCCTCCTGGACGTACCGTGGTGTGGTGTTCCGTCCCATGCTGCGCGCGCAGGTGATCACCGACGTCGTGATCGCGGTCCTGCTCGGCGCGCTCGTGCTCGTCGTGACCGCGCGGGGACTGGACTCGCCGTTCGCGCTCCTGACGGTCCTCGGCATGACGGCCGCGCTGGCGCTCCGGCGCCTGTCGCCGGGGCTCGCGCTCGGTGTGGCGTGGGTGTTCGCCGTCCTCGAGATGGTCACCCTGCAGATGCCCGACCTGTCGAACGCGTTCATCGCCGGGGTGGTGTACTCGACGAGCCGCTACGGCAGCCGGCGCGTCCGGCTGGCGGGCCTGGTGTCGTCGATCGTCGGCCCCGTGACGGCGGCCGTCTACCTCGGTCTCGACGACTACCGGCAGCGGCAGGGCATCGTGACGGCGACGACGCCCGAGCAGGAGTCGCTCAAGGTCGCGATCGCCTACTTCGCGATCGTGCTGTTGCTGCTCCTCCTGCCGTGGCTCGCCGGTCTCGTGCTCCGCACCCGGCGGTCGGCGAGCATGAGCCGAGAGGCCCAGCTCCTCGCCGAGCGCGACGCCGCACGGGCCGATCGCGCCGTCGCCGTGGAGCAGGAACGCGTCCGGATCGCCCGGGACATGCACGACATCGTCGCGCACTCGCTGGCGGTCGTGATCGCCCAGGCGGACGGCGCCCGGTACGCGTTGAAGGCAGATCCCGCCATCGCCGACGAGGCGCTCGGGACGATCTCGAGCACCGCCCGCCGTGCGCTCGGCGACGTGCGCGAACTGCTCGGTGCGCTGCGGCACGAGCAGGGCACCGCACCGACCCCGGAGATCGACGACATCGACCGTCTGATCGGCGAGATGCGTGGCGTCGGCCTCGACGTGCGGGTCGAGCGCGAGGGCGATTCGTCGGGGCTGCCGACCACGACCCAGCTCGCCGTCTACCGGATCGTCCAGGAGAGCCTGACGAACGCGTGGAAGCACGGCGAGCCGAACACCCCGGTGCGCGCGAGCCTCACGTACCGGCCGGACACCGTCGAGATCACGGTCGTCAACCGGCGCGCCGACGACGGCACGCGCGGGCCCGGTACCGGACACGGGCTGGTCGGCATGCGCGAACGTGCCACCATGACCGGGGGCACGATGACCGCGGGACCGCGGGGCGACGACTTCGCGGTCGCGGTCCGGATGCCGTCCGTCCCCGCGAGCGGCCAGATGCCGCGCGGGCTCGTCCCGACCACACCCTCGACCCTCCAGGAGCGCACCGGCCGATGAACGACACCCCGATCCGCGTCGCGCTCGTCGACGACCAGGCCCTGTTCCGCACCGGCATCCGGATGCTCATCGACTCGCAAGCCGACCTGCAGTTCGTCGGCGAGGCCGGCGACGGTGCCGAGGGCGTGGAGCTCGTGCGGCGCGGGCGTCCCGACGTCGTGCTCATGGACGTCCGCATGCCGGTGATGGACGGCATCACCGCCACCGCCCGCATCGTCGAGGACAGCGGGACCGACGGCGCCAAGGTGCTCGTGCTCACCACGTTCGACTTCGACGAGGCCGCGGCGAAGGCCATCCGAGCCGGTGCCAGCGGCTTCGTGCTGAAGGACGCCGACCCGGAGTTCCTGCTCGCGGCGATCCGCACGGTGCACGCCGGGACCGCGGTGTTCGCGGCGTCGGCGACCCGTGAGCTCCTCCGGCGCTACGAGGACACGAGCGAGCAGGCGGCCTCGGTGCCGGCCGCGTTCGACGACCTGACGCCGCGGGAACGGGAGATCTTCGACCTGGCGGCGCGGGGCTTCAGCAACAGCGAGATCGCGCAGCACGAGTACGTGAGCGAGGCGACGGTGAAGACGCACATCTCGCGCGTCCTCACGAAGCTCGAGCTGCGGGACCGGGTGCGGCTCGTGGTGTTCGCGCACGAGCACGGTCTGGTCGCGAAGGCCGACTGACCGCGGGGCGTCCGGCTGCGCGCTGCGCGCTGACGGTCCGTCATCCGTCAGGATGACTTCTCCCCAGGCAGTGGAGCCGAGCGGACGATCCACAGGAGCCGCTGGGCCGACGCGGGGCGTGCCTCCTGGCCGTCATCGTGGAGTCATGACCACGAGCAGCAGACCGATCATCCGTCTCGACCGCGTTTCGAAGCACTACGGCGATGCCGTGCGGCGGGTGACGGCGTTGGACGATGTGAGCGTCGACATCGGTGCGGGGGAGTTCACGGCGGTGATGGGGCCGTCGGGTTCGGGGAAGTCGACGTTGATGCACGTCGCGGCGGGGCTCGACCAGGTGTCGTCGGGTCGGATCTGGATCGACGGGGTGGACGTCACGGGGCTGGGTGACAAGGAGTTGACGGAGTTGCGTCGTCGTCGGTTGGGGTTCGTGTTCCAGTCGTTCAACCTGGTGCCGACGTTGGACGTGGCGGAGAACATCCGGTTGCCGTTCCTGTTGGGTGGGCACAAGGTGACTCGTGAGGAGTCGGCGTGGATCGACCGTCTCGTCGAGATGCTGGGGTTGGGGGATCGGTTGTCGCATCGTCCGCACCAGTTGTCGGGTGGGCAGCAGCAGCGGGTGGCGATCGCGCGGGCGTTGGCGTCGCGGCCGGCGGTGGTGGTCGCGGACGAGCCGACGGGGGCGTTGGATTCGCGGACGGGTCGTGATGTGTTGCAGATCTTGCGGGGCGCGGTGTCGGAGTGGGGGCAGAGCGTGGTGATGGTGACGCACGATCCGGTGGCTGCGGCGAATGCTGATCGGATCCTGTTCCTGGCGGATGGTCGTGTGGTGGGGGATCGTCCGGCGATGGATGCTGCGGCGATCTCGACCACGATGCTCGGCATGGAGACCGCAGCGTGAACGGCGTCCGCGCGTTCGCCCCGACCGTCCTCGTCGCGGCGCTCGGCACCACCTTCGGGTCGGCACTGGTCATCGCGCCCGGGATCGTCACCGAGGCCCTGGCGGCCTCCGGTCTCTCCGAGCTCGGCCCGGTGAAGGCGATCCTCTCGGTCGTCGGGTGGCTCTTCCTCGGCATCGCCCTCTACGTCGGTGCGATCGTCACGGCGAACACCTGCGCCACGCTCATCGCCGGGCAGACCCGCATCATCGCGCTGCAGCGGCTCGTCGGGGCGACCGGCGCCTCGTTGCGTGCACGGATCACCCGGACCGGCCTCGTCGTCGGGGTACTCGGCGGTCTGATCGGGGCGGTCGTCGGCACGGGGCTCAGTGCGCTCTTCGTCGTCGTGCTGCGGGGCAACGGGTTCCTGCCGGACACCGCGTACACGATCGTGCCGTGGGAGCTCGTGCTCCCGGTCGTGGCGGTCGTCCTCGCGACCTGGGGTGCGTTCGCGGCCGGTTCGCGGCGGGTGCTCACCGTGACCCCGCTCGAGGCGCTCTCGTCGAGCGTCGAACCGAGTCACGACGACGTCCGCTCCGGGACCGCTCGGAAGGTCTGGGCGATCGTGCTCATGGCTGCGGGCGGCCTGCTCCTGCTCGTCGGGCTGCTCGCCAGCGCGCTCTCGCCCATCGCGGTCCTGCCGGCAGCGCTCGGGGGCTTCGTCTCCTTCGCCGGGGTTGCCGTCGGTGCGACGATCGTGATGCCGCCCGTGCTGCAGCTCATCGGACGCATCGGGGCCCGTGACCCCGTCGTCCTGCTCGCCGGCCGCAACGCCATGCGCGCACCCGGCCGGTCCGCACGGGCGACCATCGGGCTCGTCATCGGCGTCACCCTGCTCGTCACGTTCGCCGTGGCGCTTGGCATCATGCAGCACGTGCTCGGAGCCCAGCTGCAGGCCATGGACCAGGGGCAGATGACGAAGGAGATGCTCGAGGGGCAGCGTGACTTCTTCGTCCAGCTGAACGCCGTGGTGAGCGTCATCGTCGGGTTCTCCGCCGTGATCGCCGCGGTGGGGGTCGTGAACGCGCTCGCCCTCGGGGTGCTGCAGCGCCGGCGGGAGCTCGGGCTGCTGCGGGTGCTCGGGCTGACCGGGGCGCAGGTCCGGCGGATGATCGTCACCGAGGCCGTCCAGATGGTCGTCGCAGCCGTCGTCACCGGGCTCGTGCTCGGCACCTTCTACGGGTGGGTCGGTGGGCAGACGTTGCTCGGTTCGCTCGGCTTCGCGACGACGCCGGTGCTGCCGCCGTTGACGGTGGGGATCGTGGTCGTGGGAGCGTTGGTCCTCGCGGTGGTCGCGACGATCGCGCCGGTGCGGCGTGCGATGCGGGTGCCGCCGACGGAGGCGCTGGCGGTCGATTGACCCGTCGCTCGAGGTCGCTCGCGGTCGCCGAGGTCGCGCCATCCGTCGCTCGGGTCGGCCGAGGTTGCACGAAGTGTCGCTCGCGGCGCTTGCGGGCGACGGTTCGTGCTACCTCGGCGCGCGGGCCGCGGCATGTCGTGCGACCTCGGCACTCCCGGCCGCCGGGTGCGGGTCGTGCGACCTCGGCGCCCCGCGACGGCTCGGTCTGTCACACGGGCCGCCGCCGGTGCTACCGTGGACCCGATGTACTCGGCGCTCCTCCTCCTTCGCTGCCGCGACGAGGCCTGACACAACGGCCCACCTCGTCGCGGAGTCCGTCGTGGCCTGACCCACACCTGACGACGAAAGCGACGAAACGATGCAGAACACCCAGCGCCCCTCCGGGATGCCGATCCACAAGTACGTCCCGTTCCACGAGCAGATCCGTGTCGACCTCCCGGACCGCACCTGGCCGACGAAGCGCATCGACAAGGCACCGCGGTGGTGCGCGGTCGACCTGCGCGACGGCAACCAGGCCCTGATCGACCCGATGGACTCCGAGCGCAAGCGCGCCATGTTCGACCTGCTCGTCCGCATGGGCTACAAGGAGATCGAGGTCGGGTTCCCGAGCGCCTCGCAGACCGACTTCGACTTCGTCCGCTCGCTCATCGACGAGGGCGCCATCCCCGACGACGTCACGATCCAGGTGCTGACCCAGGCGCGCGAGCACCTCATCAACCGCACCTACGAGGCGATCGACGGCGCGAAGCAGGCCATCGTGCACCTGTACAACTCGACGTCGATCGTCCAGCGCGAGGTCGTGTTCCGCACCGACGTGCAGGGCGTCGTCGACATCGCGGTGTCCGGCGCGAAGCTGTGCCGCGCGGCCGAGGCGACCCTGCAGCACGACACGAAGGTCTTCTACGAGTACTCGCCCGAGTCGTACACGGGTACCGAGCTCGAGGTCGCGGTCGAGATCTGCAACGCCGTGCTCGAGGTGTTCGAGCCGACGCCCGACCGCAAGGTGATCATCAACCTGCCGGCGACCGTCGAGATGGCGACGCCGAACGTCTACGCCGACTCGATCGAGTGGATGTCCCGCAACCTGGCCCACCGCGAGGACGTCATCCTCTCCCTGCACCCCCACAACGACCGCGGCACCGCCGTCGCGGCCGCGGAGCTCGGGTACATGGCCGGCGCCGACCGCATCGAGGGCTGCCTGTTCGGCAACGGTGAGCGCACCGGCAACGTCGACCTGGTCGCACTCGGCATGAACCTGTTCACGCAGGGGATCGACCCCGAGATCGACTTCTCGGACATCGACCAGATCAAGCGCACGGTCGAGTACTGCAACCAGCTGCCGGTGCCGGAGCGCCAGCCGTGGGCGGGCGACCTTGTCTACACGGCGTTCAGCGGCTCGCACCAGGACGCCATCAACAAGGGCTTCGAGGCCATGAAGGCCAAGGCCGCGGCCGCCGGCAAGGACATCGACGAGATCGAGTGGGCGGTACCGTACCTGCCCGTCGACCCGAAGGACATCGGCCGTTCGTACGAGGCCGTGATCCGCGTCAACTCCCAGTCCGGCAAGGGCGGCGTCGCCTACCTGCTCAAGACGGACCACTCGATCGACCTGCCCCGCAAGCTGCAGATCGAGTTCTCCGGGGTCGTGCAGCAGCGCACCGACGCCGAGGGCGGCGAGTTCTCGTCCGAGCGCATCTGGGACCTCTTCCGCGACGAGTACCTGCCCGCGACCGACGAGTCCGACAAGTGGGGCCGCTACGAGATCACGAAGACGGCGACGTCGAGCGACTTCGACGGCACGACGAAGCTCTCGGTCGCCCTGCGCGTCGACGACGGCTCGATCACGTCCGACGCCGTCGGGACGGGCCCGATCGACGCATTCCTCACGGTGATGCGGGACCAGGGCGTCGACGTGACGCTCTACGACTACTCGGAGCACACGATGAGCGCCTCGGGTGACGCGCAGGCCGCGTCCTACGTCGAGCTCGACGTCGACGGTGTCCGGCTGTGGGGCGTCGGGATCGACGCCGACATCGCCACAGCGTCGCTCAAGGCGATCGTCTCGGCGGTCAACCGCGCGGTGCGCGCGGGGGCTGCGTCCGGCGCGTCGGAGCTGGTCTCGGCGTAACGCGTTCCGTCCAGGAGGCGCGGTGTGGGTCCGTCCCGCACCGCGCCTCCTGTGCGTGGTCGCGCTGGTGCGTGCGTGCGTGCGCGCCGCGAGCGGGACGTTTCTGTCCCGCTCGGCGGTGGCGAGCGGCGCCTTCCGCCCGCTCGGCGGACGTGAGCGGCGTGTCCCGCCCGCTCGACGCCCGCACGCTCGACGCCCGCCCGATCGCACGCCGCGAACGCTCGCGCGCCGCGAGCGGCGCGGAGCGTCGGTGGCGCGGGGGATACTGGACCAATGCCGCTGTACCGGGACGAGTGCGTCGTGTTGCGTACCCACAAGCTCGGTGAAGCCGACCGCATCGTCACGATGCTGAGCCGGCAGCACGGCAAGATCCGGGCGGTGGCGAAGGGCGTCCGGCGGACCGCGTCGAAGTTCGGGTCCCGGCTCGAGCCGTTCATGGTCGTCGACGCCCAGTTCTACGAGGGCCGCTCGCTCGACATCGTCACGCAGGCCGAGTCGCTCGGTTCGTACGGCGCGCAGATCGTCGCCGACTACGGGGCCTACACCGCCGCCAGCGCGATGGTCGAGACCGCCGACCGCCTGAGCGAGGCCGACGCCGGACTGCAGCAGTACCTGCTCCTCGTCGGGGCGCTCCGGTCGCTGGCGCGCGGCGAGCACGTGACGAGTGCGACGCTCGACTCGTACCTGTTGCGCGCGATGAGCATCGCGGGGTGGGCGCCGTCGTTCCGCGACTGCGCGGTCACCGGCGAGCCCGGGCCGCACTCGGCGTTCGTCGTGCAGCTCGGCGGCGTGGTGGCGGACCACGCGGCGCCTCCGGGGACACCGCGGCTCGACCCGGACACCCTGCAGCTCCTGGGCTCCCTGCTCGCCGGCGACTGGAGCACGGTGGACGCGTCGGACGAGCGCACGCGCTCCCGGGCGTCCGGCGTGGTGGCGGCGTACGCCCAGTGGCACCTGGAACGATCGCTCCGGTCGCTGCCGCACGTCGACCGCACCGAGCACCCGTCCCCGGTGCATCCGACACCGGGTGGTGTGCCCGCCGCGGTCGCCGCGACCCCGGCACCCACGCTGCTGGAGCCGTCGGACCCGTCCGGCAACGCGACCGGCAACACGCCCGGCCACGCGCCCGACCAGCCGTCCGACCACGGAGGAACCCCTGCATGAGCCCTCGCCGGTACGCCGAGTCCGAGCCGCTGAAGCCCGTCGACTGGACGGGTGAGCACCCTCCGGCGATCCCGCTACAGTTCGTCCCCGAGCACGTCGCGATCGTGATGGACGGCAACGGCCGCTGGGCGAACCAGCGCGGCCTCACCCGGGTCGAGGGGCACCGCGCGGGTGAGGCATCGCTCCTCGACGTGGTCGCCGGCGCCGTGCAGATCGGCGTCAAGCACGTCTCGGCGTACGCGTTCTCGACCGAGAACTGGAAGCGCTCGCCCGACGAGGTCCGCTTCCTCATGGGCTTCAACCGCGAGGTCCTGCACCGCCGCCGCGACCAACTGAACGCGTGGGGGGTCCGGATCCGGTGGGCGGGCCGACGCCCGCGGCTCTGGCGCAGCGTGATCGACGAGCTGCAGACCGCCGAGCGCATGACGGCAGACAACGACGTCTGCACGCTGACGATGTGCGTCAACTACGGCGGTCGGAACGAGATCGTCGACGCGGTGCGGGGCATGGCCGAGGACGTCGCCGCCGGGCGCCTCAAGCCGAGCCAGGTCACCGAGAAGGCCCTCGCGAAGCGGCTGTACGTGCCGGAGCTGCCGGACGTCGACCTCTTCCTGCGGAGCTCGGGGGAGCAGCGGACGTCCAACTTCATGCTGTGGCAGTCGGCGTACGCCGAGATGGTGTTCCTCGACCGGCTGTGGCCGGACTTCCGTCGCACCGACCTGTGGGGAGCGATCGAGCAGTACGCGCGCCGCGATCGACGGTTCGGCGGGGCGGTGGACGCACCGACGGCCTGACAGGAGGCGCGGGGCGGCGCCGACCCGCGCCTCCCGTCCGACGGTTCCCGGCTCGACCGAGCGCCCGCCTCCGGCTCAGCCGAGCAGGTGCGCCGCGCCGCGGACCGCGTCGAGCGCGGCGCGGACGCTCGGCACCCGGTCCGCGCCCCGTGCCACCACCACCTCGACGCGCCGCGCGAGCTCGTCACTCGCCGCCGTGACCGAGACGCCGGGCGGCACCACGGTGGTCGTGAGCGCGAGGCGGGGGAGCAGGGCCACGCCGAGGCCCGCCGCGACCAACCCGACGACCGCCGCGGCGTTGTCCGTCTCGAGGACGATGTCCGGGGTGAAGCCGGAGGCGGCGCACGACGCGAGCAGGTGCCCTCGGCACCGCGGGCACCCGCCGATCCAGCGCGCCTCGCGGAAGGCGGCGAGGTCCGCGACCTCGTCGGCACCGTGCGCGGACCCGCTCAGCGTGGGGGCAGGCGTCACGAGGGCGAGCGGGTCGCGACCGAGCACCCGGGTCGTGAGCGTCGGGTCGGCGCCGACGTCGTCGCCCTGCAACGCGTGCGAGAACGTCAGCGCCACGTCCACCTCGCCGCGGCGGAGGAGCTCGACGGCCTCCGGCGGTTCGGCCTCGACGTACGAGGTCACCACGCCCGGGCTCGTGGCCGACATCACGGCGAGCACCGGCGGCACGAGGGTCGACGACGCGCTCGGGAACCCGGCGATCCGCACCCGTCCGCGGGCGAGGCCGCCGACGGCGTCGAGGTCCTCCTGCGCTGCCGCGAGGGCTGCCTGCACGGCGAGGGCGTGGTCGGCGAGGACCCGTCCCGACTCGGTGAGCGTGACGCCGCGCGCTCCGCGGAGCACGAGCTCGTGGCCCGTCCGGCGTTCGGCGCGGGCGAGCAGCTGGCTCACCGCGGGCTGGCTGTACCCGAGGGCGGCGGCCGCGCGGCTGATCGAGCCGGCGTCACGGACGGCGCGCAGCACGCGGAGGAGTTGGGGATCGAGGTCGTCCACAACGTCATGTTATGGGGGATCGAAGAAGCCTGCCCTGGTGTGATGGGCGACCCCACGCCACCGTGGAGGCATGGACTCCTTCGTCGACGGCTCCGGCTACCTGGCGGCCTGCACCGCCGGACTCCCCACGCGCGGCACGCTCACCGCCATGCGCGCCGACCTCGACGAGTGGGAGCACGCCGCGTCCACGCCGGTCGCGTACGGTGCGCTCGTCGAGGAGGGCCGCTCGCTCTTCGCGCGGATCGTCGGCGTCGACCGGGCCCGGGTCGCCACGGGGTCGCAGACCTCCGCCATGGTCGCGGTCGTCGCCGCTGCGCTGCCGGACGGCGCCGAGGTGGTCGTCCCCGACGGCGACTTCAGTTCGCTCGTGTTCCCGTTCCTCGCCCGGGCGCACCGCGGAGTCCGGGTCCGGAGCGTCCCGCTCGCCTCCCTCGCCGACGCGTTGCGGCCCGGGACGTCGCTCGTCGCCTGGTCCGCGGTGCAGTCGTCGAGCGGCGTCGTCACCGATCCGGAGCCGGTGCTCGAGGCGGCTCGGACCGTCGGCGCACTCACGCTGTGCGACCTCACGCAGGCCGCCGGCGTGCTCCCGGTGGACGCGGCCCCGTTCGACGTGACCGTCACGCACGCGTACAAGTGGCTGTGCGCGCCGCGCGGGGTCGCCTTCTCGACGTTCTCGGACGCCGCGCTCGAACGGCTCCGCCCCGTGCAGGCCGGGTGGTACGCGGGCGCCGACGTGTGGGGGTCCTGCTACGGCCCCGCGATGCGGCTCGCCGACGACGCGCGTCGGTTCGACGTCTCGCCGGCGTGGCAGGCCTGGCCGGGCGCGGTGGCTGCGCTCCGGCACGTCGCCGCGCTCGACGCGAGGTCGTCCTGGAGGCACGCCACGGGTCTCACGGACCGGCTCGCCGACACGCTCGGGTCACCTCGGAGCGGTCAGGCGATCACGACGTTCGCGGACGCGGACGGCGCGGCCCTCCGGGCCATCGCGGCAGCCGGGATCACCGCGAGCGGGCGGGCCGGTCGGCTCCGGCTGGCGTTCCACCTCTGGAACGACGAGGACGACGTGACGCGCGTGGCGGACGCGCTGGGCGCGGTGGACGGCTTCAGACCGGAGGGGTGAGGCGCGTTCTCCACAGGCACCGCGCCTCCCGTCCGCCGAGGCCCACGGGGCCGGTACGCTTGCCCGGTACGTTTCCGAACCGGGCACCCAGCTCGGCGACCTCTGGAGCATCCCGTGGCACAGTCCTCCCGTCTCGACAGCGTCATCGCCCTGGCCAAGGGCCGTGGCTTCGTCTTCCAGTCGGGAGAGATCTACGGCGGATCGCGCTCCGCGTGGGACTACGGGCCCCTCGGCGTCGAGCTGAAGGAGAACATCAAGCGGCAGTGGTGGCAGCGGTTCGTCCGCGGCCGCGGCGACATGGTCGGCCTCGACTCGGCCGTGATCCTGCCGCGCAAGGTGTGGGAAGCGTCCGGGCACGTCGCGACGTTCACCGACCCGCTCGTCGAGTGCCTGCACTGCCACCACCGGTTCCGCGAAGACCACCTCATCGAGGCGTTCGTGGCGAAGAAGGACCGGCAGCCCGAGGGCGGCATGGCCGAGATCGCGTGCCCGAACTGCGGCACCCGCGGGCAGTGGACCGAGCCGCGCGAGTTCTCCGGCATGCTCAAGACCTACCTCGGCCCGGTCGAGTCGGAAGAAGGCCTGAACTTCCTCCGCCCCGAGACCGCGCAGGGCATCTTCGTGGACTTCGCGCAGGTCGTGACGACCAGCCGCATGAAGCCCCCGTTCGGCATCGGCCAGGTCGGCAAGGCCTTCCGCAACGAGATCACGCCCGGCAACTTCATCTTCCGGACGCGCGAGTTCGAGCAGATGGAGATCGAGTACTTCGTGCCGCCGGCCTCCGCGCAGGAGCACTACGAGCAGTGGATCGCCGACTCGGTCGCGTTCTTCACCGACCTCGGCATCGACCCGGAGAACCTGCGGCGCTTCGACGTCCCGGACGGGGAACGCGCGCACTACTCCGACGCCACCGCCGACATCGAGTACCGCTTCGGGTTCGCGGGCACGGAGTGGGGCGAGCTCATGGGTGTCGCGAACCGCACGGATTTCGACCTCAACAACCACATCGAGTCCTCCGGCAAGGACCTCCGGTACTTCGACCAGGCCGCGAACGAGAAGTACGTGCCGTACGTCATCGAGCCGTCGTTCGGTCTGACCCGCGCGCTCATGGCGTTCCTGCTCGACGCCTACCACGAGGACGAGGCGCCGAACGCGAAGGGCGGCGTCGACAAGCGCACGGTCCTGCGGCTCGACCCGCGGCTCGCTCCGGTCAAGGCCGCCGTCCTGCCGCTGTCCCGCAACGAGCAGCTGTCGCCGGTGGCGCGCGGCCTCGCGGACGACCTGCGCAAGTACTGGAACGTGGACTTCGACGACGCGGGGGCGATCGGCCGTCGCTACCGTCGCCACGACGAGATCGGCACGCCGTTCTGCATCACGGTGGACTTCGACACGCTCGAGGACAAGGCCGTGACGGTGCGCGAGCGCGACACGATGTCGCAGGAGCGGGTGGCGCTCGACCAGCTGCAGGGGTACCTCGCGGCGCGGTTGCTCGGCGCGTAGGCGCGGCCGTTCGCACAACCAAAAGCACCCCGAACCACGCTGATGCGCGGCGCGGGGTGCTTTTGGTTGTGCGCCGCGCCCGCCGCGCCCGGCAGCGCGGGAATGCGGCTGCGGCGGCCCCGGTTGCGACCAGCATGAACGACTCTGTGAAGGTCGATGTCTGGTCGGACATCGCCTGCCCCTGGTGCTACATCGGCAAGCGGAAGTTCGAGGCCGGCGTCGCCGCCTTCGCCTCGACCCCGAACGGCGCCCCGGTCGAGGTCGAGTACCACTCCTTCGAGCTCAGCCCCGACACCCCCGTGGACTTCGAGGGCACCGAGGCCGAGTTCCTCTCCGGCCACAAGGGCATGCCCGTCGAGCAGGCGCAGCAGATGCTCGACCAGGTCTCCGGCATCGCCGCGAGCGTGGGCCTCGACTACGACTTCGAGTCGATGCACCACACCAACACGGTGAAGGCGCACCAGGTCATCCACCTGGCGAAGGAGCAGGGCAAGCAGCTCGAGATGGTCGAGCGCCTCTTCGCCGCCTACTTCGAGCGTGGTGAGCACGTCGGTCAGGACGAGTCGCTGGCGTCCCTCGCGGCCGAGGTCGGCCTCGACCCGGACGAGGTCCGCGCCACGCTCCGCGACGACTCGCAGCTCGCGGCCGTCCGCGCCGACCAGGCGCAGGCGCAGTCGTACGGCATCAACGGCGTCCCATTCTTCGTCATCGACGGCAAGTACGGCGTCTCCGGCGCGCAGGACCCGGCTGCGTTCGAGCAGGTGCTGACGCAGGTCGTCGCCCTCCGCGGGACGACCCCGTCGGACGTCGCCGAGGCCGAGCAGCGGTCCGCCGAGGACGCGGCAGCAGAAGCGGAGGCGACCCGATGACGGACGTCCGCGTCGACGGCTCGGCCGAGCCGCGCCTCCAGTCCGACGGCCAGGAGGCGCGACCCGCCCTGCTCACGCTCGTCACGCCCGGCGGTGCGCCGGTCTGCGAGGGCGACTCGTGCTTCGTGCCCGGCGCCGAGGGCGTCTGGACCGAGGTCCCCGACTGAGCGGGTGCTAGCGGACGGGCTCCTCGTCGGTGATGTCGGCGACCGTCGCGCCGTACGCCGCGATCAGGTCGTCGGCGTCGACGAAGGCGCTCGCGCCGTGCCGACCGGCGCCGAGGGCGACCCGGCGTCCGAGGATCCGTTCGTCGGCGTAGACCGGCAGGCCGCCCGTCGCGCCGATGGGCGTGATGGTGCCGCGTTCGTAGCCCGAGGCCTCGAGCGCGGTGGCGGCGTCGGGCATCGAGAGCTTGTTGACGCCGACGACGGTGCGGAGCTTCTTCCAGGCGATGGCACGGCCGCCGGGCACGAGGGCGAGCAGGAAGCCGCCGTCGTGCCGCTTCACGACGAGGGTCTTCACGATGTCGCCGGGCTCGATGTCGAGCAGTGCGGCTGCCCCGTGCAGGGAGTCCGCGGCGGGGCGCTCGACCACGTCGACCCGGAGCCCTCGGGCCCGTGCGTCGGCGTCGAACCTGGTGATGGCGTCGGTCGTCATGTGGAGAACGCTACCGGCGTGCACCGACGTGGGAAGATGGGAGACGTATGACGATCACTGACGCACCCGGGACGGCGACCCGTCCGGCGAAGCCCCTGCGCATCGGCCCCATCGAGGTCGACGTGCCGGTCGTGCTCGCGCCGATGGCGGGCATCACGAACATGGCCTACCGCCGGCTCTGCCGCGAGTACGGCGCCGGCTTGTACGTGTGCGAGATGATCACCTCGCGCGCGCTCGTCGAACGCACTCCAGTGTCGATGCAGCTCATCCAGCACCACGAGTCCGAGACCCCGCGGTCGATCCAGCTGTACGGCGTCGAGCCGAACACGGTGGCCGAGGCGGCGACGATCCTCGTGGGCGAGGACCGCGCCGACCACATCGACCTCAACTTCGGGTGCCCTGTGCCGAAGGTCACGCGCAAGGGCGGCGGAGCGGCCCTGCCCTGGAAGCTCGACCTCTTCAAGGAACTCGTCACGAAGACCGTCCGGGCCGCCGGGGACGTCCCCGTCACCGTGAAGATGCGCAAGGGCATCGACGGCGACCACCTCACGTACCTCGACGCCGCCCGCATCGCGCGGGACGCCGGCGTCGCGGCGGTCTCCCTGCACGCCCGGACCGCCAACGAGCACTACTCGGGCCACGCGGACTGGTCGGCGATCGCGACGCTGAAGGAGACCATCACCGACATCCCGGTGCTCGGCAACGGCGACATCTGGTCCGCTGCCGACGCGCTGCGCATGGTCGACGAGACCGGGGCGGACGGCGTCGTCGTCGGGCGCGGGTGCCTCGGCCGGCCGTGGCTGTTCGGCGACCTCGCGGCGGCGTTCCGCGGCGAGGGGTTGCGGTACATGCCGTCCCTCGGCGAGGTGGCGGTGGCGTTCAAGCGGCACGCCGAACTGCTCGTCGAGTTCTTCGGCAGCGAGGAGCACGGCTGCCGCGACGTCCGGAAGCACGTCGCCTGGTACTTCAAGGGGTACCCGATCGGCGGCGACGTCCGGTCCGGGCTCGCGATGGCGTCCAGCCTGCAGGAGATCGACGACCTGCTCGGGCAGCTCGACCACGACGCTCCGTACCCCGGTGCCGACGCCGAGGGGCCCCGAGGTCGTGCGGGCCACCCGAAGCGCACCGCCCTGCCCGACCGCTGGCTCGAGTCGCGCGACGTCGACAGCGAGTTCCGCAAGGTCCTCGCCGCCGCCGAGCTGCACCACAGCGGCGGATGAGCGCCACGAGTTCGTACGGGCCGGCCGACGCCGAACGCTGGCTGCCCGAGACCCACGGCAACCGTCGGTCCGACTTCGCCCGTGACCGCGCCCGGCTCCTGCACTCGAGCGCGCTCCGACGGCTCGCCGCGAAGACCCAGGTGCTCAGTCCGACGACCGGGCTCGACTTCGCCCGGAACCGCCTGACGCACTCGCTCGAGGTCGCCCAGGTCGGCCGCGAGCTCGCCGACTCGCTCGGCCTCGACCCCGACGTCGTGGACACCGCCTGCCTCGCGCACGACATCGGGCACCCGCCGTTCGGCCACAACGGCGAGACGGCCGTGAACGCGTGGGCGGCGGGCATCGGCGGGTTCGAGGGGAACGCGCAGACGCTGCGCCTGCTCACCCGGCTCGAGCCGAAGGTGTACGGCGCCGAGCCCGAGGACCACCGTCCGTACGGGCTCAACCTCACGCGGGCATCGCTCGACGCCAGCTGCAAGTACCCGTGGCCGGCGGCCCAGGGCGTGTCCGAGGCGTCGTCCGGCCGCACCAAGTTCGGCTTCTACGACGACGACCACGACGCGTTCGAGTGGCTCCGTGCCGGGGCTCCCCGTCGGCAGCGCTGCATCGAGGCGCAGGTCATGGACCTCTCGGACGACATCGCGTACTCGGTGCACGACTTCGAGGACGCCGTCGTCGCGGGCTTCATCGACGTCGCTGCCCTGGGCGACCGCGTCGGCGAGAACGACATCGTGTCGGCGATGCACGCCTGGGTCGGCTCGGACCTCAGCCGCGACGAGCTGCTCGAGGCGTTCGACCGGCTCCGTTCGCTGCCGCTGTGGATGACCTCCTACGACGGGTCGCGACGAGACCTGGCGCGGCTGAAGAACCTCACCTCGCAGCTGATCGGTCGGTTCGCGCGGACGGCGACCGCGGCGACGCGGGAGTCCTACGCCTCGGGCTCCCTCGTGCGCTTCGCGGCGTCGGTCGTGACCCCGCCCGAGATCATCGGCGAGATCGCCGTGCTGAAGGGCATCGTCGCGGCGTTCGTCATGACGCAGGGCGATCGGCAGCCCGTGTACGAGGACCAGCGGCGGATCCTGACCGAGCTCCTCGACGCCCTCGCGGCGAGCGGCAGCGCCGACCTCGAGCCGGGCTTCGCGGCGGACTGGCGTGCTGCGTCCGACGACGCCGGGCGGTTGCGGGCCGTGGTCGACCAGGTGGCGAGCCTGACCGACCAGGGTGCGCTGGCGTGGCACAAACGGCTCGTGGTCGGGGACCGCGAGACGGTGCACATCCCGGTCTGACGGTCGCGCGCACGGCCACGTGCGCCGCGCCCTGGATGCGACCCGCGGCGGGGCGGCGTCGGCGGGGCGGGGCCGAGCCGCGCCTCCTGGCCGTTGTCCACAGGTCTCGTGACGGTCGGCCGACGTCGGTCGCACGAACTAGGATCGAGGGGTGGCTGGGAGGATCGCGCGGAACGACATCGACGAGGTCCGCTCGCGTGTCAACATCGCCGACGTCGTCGGCGACTACGTGACCCTGAAGTCCGCCGGGGTGGGGTCGTTGAAGGGCCTCTGCCCCTTCCACGACGAACGCTCCCCGTCGTTCCACGTCCGTCCCCAGGTCGGGCGGTACCACTGCTTCGGCTGCGGCGAGGACGGCGACGTCTTCGACTTCGTCATCAAGCAGGACCACACGACCTTCCAGGAAGCCGTCGAGCGGATGGCCGCGAAGATCGGCTTCACGCTCCACTACGAAGAGGGCGACGGCCCCCGCACCGACTACAACGCCCGCGCGCGGCTCATCGCCGCGAACGAGGCGGCGCAGCAGTTCTACACCGCGCAGCTCACGACGGCGGCGGCCGAGCCGGCCCGGCAGTTCCTCGGTGAGCGCGGGTTCGACCCCGCGGCGGCGCAGCACTTCGGCGTCGGCTTCGCCCCGAAGTCGTACGACGCACTGCGGGACCACCTGCGCGGTCGTGGGTTCTCGCTCGAGGAGATCGTCTCCGCCGGACTCGTCAGCCAGGGCGACCGGTCGCCGTACGACCGGTTCCGCGGGCGCCTCATGTGGCCGATCCGCGACGTCACCGGGGCGACGATCGGCTTCGGTGCGCGGCGGCTGCTCGAGGACGACAAGGGCCCCAAGTACCTCAACACGCCCGAGACCCCGATCTACCACAAGAGCCAGGTGCTCTACGGGCTCGACCTCGCCCGGCGGGACATCTCGAAGCAGAAGCAGGTCGTGATCGTCGAGGGGTACACCGACGTCATGGCGTGCCACCTCGCCGGCATCACCACCGCGGTCGCCACCTGTGGCACGTCGTTCGGCGTCGACCACATCAAGGTGCTCCGGCCGATGCTCGGCGACTCGGCCAGCCGCGACCTCTCGCAGCTCGGCAACATCGTCTTCACGTTCGACCCGGACGAGGCCGGGCAGCGCGCTGCCTCGCGGGCGTTCGCGGAAGAGAGCCGCTTCGCCTCGCAGACCTACGTCGCGGTCGCGCCGGGCGGCCTCGACCCGTGCGACCTCCGGCTGGCGCGGGGTGACGCCGCGGTCACGCGCCTCATCGAGACGAAGCGCCCGATGTTCGAGTTCATCATCCGTCGCCGGCTCGCCGCGCACGACATCGAGACGGCCGAGGGGCGCGTCGCCGGCCTCCGCGACGCCGCACCGGTCGTCGCGGGCATCCGCGACCGGACGCTCGCGACGGCGTACACGCGCGAGACCGCCAAGTGGCTCGGCCTCGACATCCCCGAGGTGCGTCGCGCGGTCGAGAACGCCCGGCAGCGCGCGGGCGCGTCGACGACCGACCACCGCTCAGGAGGCGCGGCTCCAGCCACGCACGCCGGCTCCGGTGGCGAGGCGGTCGCCGTCCCGGACGAGCCCGTGGCCGGGCTCCGACTCCTGCCGAGCGATCCGATCACCCGCATGGAGCGCGACGCCGTGATGGCGATGGTGCAGCAGCCCGGGCACGTCGGAGCGCCGCTCCTCGGGTTGGCGGCGGCCGCGACCTTCTCGGCGCCGATGCTGTCCGTCGTGCGGGACGCCGTCGTGGCGAACGTCGACGCGATCGGCGCGGGGGACTGGCTCGAACGGTTGCTGCAGGACGTGCCGGGGCCGTTCCGTGGCCTCGTTCAGGAGCTCGCGCTCGCACCGATCCCGGCCCGCACCGACGAGGACCTGGCCATCTACGCGCGGAGCATCGTCGTCGCGCTGGTGGAGCGGGACCTGCTCGCGCGGAAGGCATCGCTGCTCGGGCAGTTGCAGCGGGCGGACCCGAACGAGCAGGCCGATCGGCGGGCGGAGATCCAGCGGCAGCTCGTGGACATCGACGCGCAGCGGATGCGGTTGCGCGCGGACGCCGAGGCGGCGGCGAACTCGTAGGCGGGTCGCGGCGCCCACCTGGCTGCCGTGCGGTCGGGCGCCCGTGTTCGCCCGTGGCCGCCCGCGCGGGGTCGCTCGCGCGGGGTTGTTCGCCCGGGGTCGCTCGCCGAGGTCGCACGACGCGCCGCGTGCGTGTCGCCGAGGTCGCACGAGCGGTCGGTCGGTAGCGCCTGGTGCGGCACTTCGTGCGACCTCGGCCCAGGGGCCGGCCACGCGCACGAGGTGGGCCCGCGTGCGGTGGACGTGACCGGAGCGTCACCGGGGGATGCGGTGCGGACTGGTGCCGCGCCTCCAGGGTGCCGAGGTCGCACGACGCGCCGCCGGGCCGTCGCCGAGGTCCCACGAACGGCCGGCCGGCATGCTCGGGGGCGGCACTTCGCGCGACCTCGGCGCTGCCTGCCGGGCGCCCTGGCGGCCCGCCGGAATGCCGAGCGGGCGGGACGCGCCGCGTGCGGCTCGGCGAGCGGGCGGAACATGCCGCGTGCCGGGCGTGAGGGGTCCGTCTTTCGCCCGCTCGCGACCCGGCGAACCCGGCGAACCCGCCGAGCCGGCGAGCCGCCGAGCCGCCGACCCGGCGAACCCGCCGAACCGCCGCCGGCGACCGCGAGCGGGCGGAATGCGCCGGATGCCGGGCGCGAGCGGTGCTGACATCGCCCGCTCGCGCGCCGGGGCGCCGGGGCGCCGGGGCGCCGAGTCGCCGGAGCGCCTGCCGGGGCCGGCAGAGCCCCGCGTTGCAGCGCGCAACAATCCTGCGCGACGCGCTGGCCGGACACGCACGGATGATGCATCACGCGACGCGACCGTGCATTACAGCGGTGTAAACAAATCTCCCTCGGTTCGTGCAGTTCCGTGACAGGGTGATAGCAATGAGCGTTCCTGGCCGGGCACACAGTCGATCCACCTCCGGCCCAGGACCCTTGCATTCATCACCAAGAGAGGCATCGGACATGGCATCCGTGACCAAGTGGGGCAAGCGCGGCATCGCGCTCGGCGCCGGAGTGGCAGCGACGGCGCTGGTGCTCAGCGGCTGCGCGAGCAGCAGCGTGAGCGACACCGCCCTGAACGGCATCAGCATCGGGACGACCGACAAGATCACGTCGCTCGACCCGGCGGGCTCGTACGACAACGGCTCGTTCGCCGTGCAGAACCAGGTCTTCCCGTTCCTGATGAACACGCCGGTGGGCAGCCCCGACGTCGAGCCGGACATCGCGACCAAGGGCGAGTTCACGAACGACACCACGTACACGGTGACGCTCAAGAAGGGCCTGAAGTTCGCGAACGGGAACGACCTCACGTCGAGCGACGTGAAGTTCTCGTTCGAGCGCGAGCTGAAGATCAACAACGAGAACGGGCCACAGTCCCTGCTCGCCAACCTCAAGAGCATCGACACGCCGGACGACACGACGGTCGTGTTCAACCTCGACCACGCCGACCAGACCTGGCCGCAGGTGCTCTCCAGCCCCGCCGGCCCGATCGTCGACGAGCAGGTCTTCTCGGCCGACAAGCTCACGCCGGCTGCGGACATCGTCAAGGGCAAGGCGTTCGCCGGGCAGTACTCGATCAGCTCCTACAAGGAGAACGACACGATCCAGTACAAGGCGAACAAGAACTACGACGGCCTCCTGGGCAAGCCGAAGACCGACGAGGTCACGGCGAGCTACTACACCAAGGAGACCGACCTCAAGCTCGCCGTCCAGAAGGGTGACGTCGACGTCGCCTACCGCTCGCTGACGCCGACCGACATCGCCGACCTCCGCAAGGACGACAAGGTGAAGGTCACCGACGGCCCCGGCGGCGAGATCCGCTACCTGGTCTTCAACTTCAACACGCAGCCGTTCGGCGCGAAGCAGTCGGACGCCGACGAGACGAAGGCCCTGGCCGTGCGCCAGGCCGTGGCGGACGTCGTCGACCGCGAGAAGCTCGCCAAGGACGTCTACAACGACACCTACTCGCCGCTCTACTCGATGGTGCCGGACGGCCTCACGGGTGCCGCGAAGCCCTTCGAGGAGCTCTACGGCGACGGCGACGGCGGCGCGGACGTCGACAAGGCGAAGGAGACCCTGTCGAAGGCGGGCGTCACCGGCAAGGTGCAGCTCGACATCCAGTACGCACCGGACCACTACGGTTCGACGTCGGACGACGAGTACGCCGAGCTCAAAACCCAGCTCGAGAACTCCGGCCTGTTCACCGTGAACATCCAGTCGACGGTCTACACGACCTACGCACAGGAGCGCACGAAGGACGCCTACCCGGTGTACCAGCTCGGCTGGTTCCCGGACTTCTCGGACGCCGACAACTACCTGTCGCCGTTCTTCACGAAGGACAACTTCGTGCAGAACCACTACGACGACCCGACGATCCAGCAGCTCATCTCCGAGGAGCAGCAGGAGTCCGACAAGGACAAGCGCGCCGACCTCATCGAGCAGGCGCAGGAGCGTGAGGCGACGCAGATCTCGACGCTGCCGCTGCTGCAGGGCAAGTCGGTCGCCGTCGCGGCCAAGGACGTCAAGGGCCTGACCCTCGACTCCTCGTACAAGTTCCGGTACGCGACCCTCTCCAAGTAAGCCCGGTTCCGGTCCACGGGGGCGCTCTCACGAGGAGCGCCCCCGTGACCGCGTCCCCCACGGCACCGAAAGGCACCCGTCCCCGTGACCCTCAGCACCCCAGAGGCGAGCTCGGAACTGGCCACCGACCCCACCAAGCCCGAGGCACAGCGCAGTGCCAAGAGCAGCGGCGGCGGACTCGGCCGGTACGTCCTCGTCCGGTTCCTCCTCATCTTCCCGACCGTCTTCATCCTGGTGACGCTCGTGTTCTTCCTGATGCGCGTCATCGGGAACCCGATCACCGCATCGGTCGGCGGCCGACTCACGCCGTCCCAGCTGCAGGAACGCCTGCACGCCGCGGGCTACGACCGCCCGGTCTTCGTCCAGTACATCGAGTACCTCGGCAACATCGTCCGCGGCGACTTCGGCACGACGGCCACCGACAACCGGCCGATCACCGAGATCATCGTCACGTACGGCGGCGCGACCGCCGAGCTCGTCTTCTACGCGCTCATCGTCGCGCTGCTGCTCGGCATCCCGCTCGGCATGCTCGCCGCGTACATGCGCGACAAGTGGCCGGACGTCCTGTTCCGCGCGCTCGCGATCCTCACCTACGCGACGCCGGTGTTCTTCGGCGGCCTGCTGCTCAAGCTCGTCTTCTCGGTGTGGCTCGGCTGGCTCCCGCTCGGCGACCGCGCGTCCACGCGGGTGTCGCTCGTCCTCGACAACATCCAGGGCGCGACGGGCATCTACCTCATCGACGCCCTGCGCACCGGCAACGCCCAGATCATCGGGGACGTGCTGGCGCACGCCGTCCTGCCGGCACTGACCCTGGGGCTCCTCACCGCCGGCATCTTCCTGCGCCTGGTGCGCGCGAACATGATCGGGACGCTCGGTTCCGAGTACGTCGACGCGGCCCGCTCGCGCGGCGTTCGGGAGGCGCGGCTCGTCCGCACGCACGCGTTCCGTCCCGCCCTCGTGCCGATCATCACGGTGATGGGACTCCAGATCGCCATGCTCCTGGGCGGTTCCGTCCTCACCGAGACCACCTTCGGGTGGCGCGGGCTCGGTTTCGAGCTCAACCAGTACCTGTCGGCCCGCGACTTCGTCGCGGTCCAGGGCATCGTCGCGATGCTCGCGGTGATCGTCGCGGTGACGAACTTCATCGTGGACGTCGTCGCGGCCCTCATCGACCCGAGAGTGAGGTTCTAGAGATGGCTGACACCTCCCTCGTCGACCGCCACGAGCCGCTCTGGAAGCGGCTGCCCGTCGTGCTGCAGCTCCGTCGGAGCACGGGCTGGCAGCGCGCCATGCTCATCACCGGCGTGGTCATCTGCGCGCTGTACCTCCTCGTCGCGATCGCCGCGCCGCTCATCGCCCCGTACGGCTTCGGCCAGCTGCAGGGCGCCGACGGGCAGAGCTTCCCGCGCACCGGTGCACCGAGCGCCACGCACATCTGGGGCACGACCGTCGGCGGCTTCGACGTCTTCAGCCGCGTCGTCTACGGCGCCCGGACCGCGGTGCTCGTGGTCATCGTGGCCGTCGTCGTGTCGATCATCATCGGCGTCCTGCTCGGCATGGTCTCCGGTTACATCGGCGGCTGGCTCGACCGGATCCTCGTCGTCGTGGCGGACGCGATCTACGCGTTCCCGTCCCTGCTCCTCGCGATCGTGGTGTCGATCGTCATCTCCGGCGGCAACTCGAGCTACTCGGGCGGCATCATCGCCGCGGCGATCTCGATCACGGTCGTGTACGTCCCGCAGTACTTCCGGGTCGTCCGCGCCGAGGCCGTGCGGCTCAAGAACGAGGCGTTCGTCGAGTCCGCGCGGGTGATGGGCACGAACCCGTGGCGGATCATGACCCGGCACGTGCTGCGGAACTCGACGCGATCCCTCCCACTGATCCTCACGCTGAACGCGAGCGACGCGATCCTGACACTCGCGGGCCTCGGCTTCCTGGGCTTCGGCATCGGCCCGACCAGCGGCGCGGAGTGGGGCTACGACCTCAGCCGTGCGCTGTCCGACGTCGCGAGCGGCGTCTGGTGGACCGGCGTCTTCCCGGGTGTCGCGATCGTGGTGCTCGTCCTCGGCGTGACGTTCATCGGCGAGAGCCTCAACGACATCTCCGACCCGCGTCTGCGTGCGCGACGCCGGCTCAAGCAGCTGGTGTCCCGCAAGCAGACGGCCAGCACGGAAGGGGCGACCGCATGACGGACGCGACCAACCAGTCCCGCGCCTCCACGCGCCTCCAGGCCGGCGACACCACGACGGAACCGGTCGTCGTCGTCGACGACCTGACCGTCACCTTCGCGACCGACGGCGGTGCCGTCGACGCGGTCAAGGGCGTCAGCATCGACGTCCGCCCCGGCGAGGTCCTCGCCCTCGTCGGCGAGTCCGGCTCGGGCAAGTCCGTCACGGCGCGGAGCATCCTGCGCCTCATGCCGGAGACGGCGACGCTCGGCGGTGCGGTGTTCCTCGACGGCACGGACGTCGTGACGGTCGGCGCGCAGAAGCTCCGGAGCCTGCGCGGCACCGCGGGCGCGATGGTGTTCCAGGAGCCCTCCACGGCGCTGAACCCGGTCTTCACGGTCGGGTGGCAGATCGCCGAGGGGCTCCGGGCCCACGGCGGCGTCTCCGCGAAGGAGGCCCGCGCGAAGGCGATCGACTACCTCCGCCGCGTCGGCATCCCCGATCCCGAGACCCGGGTCGACCACTACCCGCACCAGTTCTCCGGCGGTCAGAAGCAGCGCGTCGTCATCGCGAGCGCGCTCGCCCTCGAACCGTCGGTGATCATCGCCGACGAGCCGACCACCGCCCTCGACGTGACGGTCCAGGCGGAGATCCTCGACCTGCTCCGCCGGTGCCGCGACGAGTTCGGCGCGGCGATCGTCATCATCACGCACAACATGGGCGTCGTCGCCGACCTGGCCGACCGCGTCGCCGTGATGTACCAGGGCGAGGTCGTCGAAGAGGCCCCGGTCGCCGAGCTGTTCGCGGCGCCGCAGGCCGACTACACGAAGCGCCTGCTCGCCGCCGTGCCCCGGCTCGAGGCGTCCACCGGGGTCGCCCGCCGTGCCGCGATCAGTGACGACGTCGAGCCGCTCGTCCGCGCACGCGGGCTCGAGATCGAGTACCCGGGCCGGCTCGGGTCGCACGCGTTCAAGGCGGTCAAGGGCGTCGACCTCGACATCCGTCCCGGCGAGGTCCTCGGCCTCGTGGGGGAGTCCGGCTCCGGCAAGACGACCATCGGCCGCGCGATCGCCGGTCTGACGAAGATCACCGGCGGCTCGCTCGAGGTGCTCGGAACCGAGATGCTCGGGTACCGCGAACGCGACTTCAAGCGGCACCGCAAGGACATCGGGTTCGTCTTCCAGGACCCGGCGACCTCGTTCAACCCGCTGCTCACGATCTCGGAGTGCGTCGCCGAGCCGCTCGTCGTGCACGGCGAGGTGTCGAGCCCGCGTGCCGCCCGGAAGCGTGTCGGCGAACTGCTCGAGGCCGTGCAGCTCCCGGCGGCCTACGGCGACCGGTACCCGCACGAGCTGTCCGGCGGCCAGCGGCAGCGTGCGTCGCTCGCACGGTCGCTCGCGCTCCGGCCGAAGCTCCTCATCGCCGACGAGCCGACGAGTGCGCTCGACGTGTCCGTCCAGGCGCGCGTGCTCGAGCTGTTCCTCGAGCTGCAGCAGGACCTCGGGTTCGCGTCGCTGTTCATCAGCCACGACCTCGCCGTGGTCGGCGCGCTCTCCGACCGGATCGCCGTGCTCTACCGCGGCGACCTGGTCGAGACGGGCACCACGGCCGAGGTCCTCGGCTCCCCGCAGCACCCGTACACGCAGCGTCTCCTGGCGTCACTCCCGGTGCCGGATCCGGCGGAACAGGCGGAGCGACGGCGTACGCTGGTGGAACTGGAGAACGCCGGGTCCTGACCCGACGCGACCACTCCCGGAGGCGCGGCTGACGTCGACGACGCACGCCGCGCCTCCTGGGCGGTCACCTCCACCGCAACACGCACGACGGTCGGTGCAGCCCGGTCCGTCGCGAACCGCCGCCAGGGGGCGGCGTGGAAGGGGACCCATGATCGCGGTCAACGGACCGGCGGTCGTCGCGGACGACGTGTCGATCGAGTACCGGAGCGGACGGGGGACGGATGCGATCCGGGCCGTCGACGGCGTGAGCCTCACGGTCCGTCAGGGGGAGATCCTGGCCGTGCTCGGCGAGTCCGGGTCCGGCAAGTCGACGTTCGCCGCGGCGATCGCCGGCCAGCTCGGCACCACCGGCGAGGGCGACGGCGCCCACCGTCGGCACATCGTCGGGGGCGAACTCACGGTGCTCGGGCAGAAGACGCGTGGGCTCCGACCGACGTCCCGCAAGCTCGAGCGGCTCAGCGGCCGCATCGGCTACCTGCCGCAGGACGGCGCGGACCGGCTCAGCCCGGACCTCACCGTCGGCGAGGCCATCGCGGAACCGATCTACGCCCGAGACCGCCGGTTCGACCGGAAAGAGGCCGGCCTCATCGTCGCCCGCCTGGTCGACGCCGTGCACCTGCCGCTCGGGGTGATGCGGCTCAACACGTGGGAGCTCTCGAGCGGGCAGCGGCAGCGCGTCGCCCTCGCGAAGGCGCTCGTGCTCGAGCCCCAGCTGCTCGTCGCCGACGAACCCGCCCGCGGCGTCGACGTGCTCGTGCGGCAGTCGGTGCTCGAGGCGCTGGCGACCCTGCAGCGGAACCGGCAGTTCTCGGCGGTCGTGGTGTCGAGCGACCTGCGCGAGGCCCGGGCACTCGCCGACCGGGTGGCGATCATGGCCGAGAGCCGGCTCGTCGGTCTCGGCACCTTCGACGAGGTCCTCGACAACCCCGTCGACCCCTACGTCAAGACGCTCGCGTCGACGGCGGCCCGTCCGGTGAAGCGTCGGCAGCCGGCGTCTGCCGCACCCCGTCGGTCCTCGGCGCCGCGTCGGCCGGTCGCCGCCGGCACCGGTCCGCGCGCGGAGCGGCAGGAGAACGCATGAGCGCGGGTACGTCGCCGTCGTCGGGGGTGCGCGGGCACCGGGCCGTGGTGACCGACGCGGGTGCCGAACTGCCGGTCGCCCCGCCGTCCGCGGGCCCGATCGCGATCCTGCCCGCCGGGGACGGCACCGCCCTCCACGAGGACGCCGTCGCCGCAGCCGGTGGGACCGTCGCTCCGCTCGGGGCGGACACCGCCGGACTCGTGTGGCTCGACCCTCGCGATCCCGCGGGACTCGCCGACGCGCTCGACGGCGCACCGTCCATCGGCTGGGTCCAGTTGCCGTTCGCCGGCGTCGACGCCTTCGCCTCGCTGATCGCCGAGCACGGCGACCGGGTGCTGTTCACCTCGGCCAAGGGCGCGTACGCCGAACCCGTCGCCGAGCACGCCCTCGCGCTGACGCTCGGGACGCTGCGGGTGCTGCAGAAGCGCGCCCGTGCGCGGTCGTGGGCGACCGAGCCCGAGGGTGTCTCGCTCTACGGCCGGAACGTGGTCGTCATCGGCGCCGGTGGCATCGCGCTGGAGTACATCCGCCTGCTCGCGCCGTTCGAGGTCTCGGTCACCGTGGTGCGCCGGTCGTCCTCGCCGGTTCCCGGGGCGGACCGGACCGTCACGACCGACCAGCTCGACGACGTCCTGCCCGATGCCGACGTGGTCATGATCGCCGCGGCGATGACCTCGGGGACCGCGAAGCTGTTCGGGCCCGCGCAGTTCGCGATCATGAAGCCGTCGGCACGGCTCGTGAACATCGCCCGCGGGGGACTGGTCGACACCGCCGCGCTCGTGGACGCCCTGCGCAGCGGTGCGATCGCGGCGGCCGGACTCGACGTCACCGACCCGGAGCCGTTGCCGGACGGACACCCGCTCTGGGACGAGCCGGGCGCGATCATCACGCCGCACCAGGCCGACACGCCGGAGATGGTGGCGCCGCTGCTGGCCGAGCGCGTGCGGGTGAACACCGTGGCGTTCCTCGGCGGGGCGGGCGAGGGCTTCGTCGGCGTGGTGGACCCGGTCGCGGGGTACTGAGCGCGGCACGCCCGGGATGCGTGGCGGATGCGCGGGGTCGCTCCCGGGTGCTGCTATGCTGTTACCCGTTGTTCGCACGACATTCGCCAGCGGACAGTGATCCTCGATAGCTCAATTGGCAGAGCAGCCGGCTGTTAACCGGCAGGTTGTTGGTTCGAGTCCAACTCGGGGAGCAGCACGGCCCTCACCTTCGGGTGGGGGCCTTTTGCGTGGCGTCGGAGCTCGCAGCGGACGCATGGCCGGAAGCTGTTAGCGTTCACAGGTGATCACCGTGCGCCGAGCCCTCGCCGCGGGCGTCGTCGCGGCCGCGGCGATCGGCCTCGTGGGGTGCACGACCGGCGCGGAGTCCGAGCCGGGCGACTCGCTCGACACCACCGCCACCTCGGGCGTCGCGGTGTCCGGCACGGCACCGATCGTCTTCGCGTTCGTCTGCGACGTGGGGACGTCGGACCGCTCCGAGACGTACACGACCTACTCCGCCGTGTGGGACGACGAGCGCACCGACTGCCGGGCGCAGCGGATCACCGGCACCGAGATGTCGACGCAGCAGCGCTCCGCGGTCGACGCCGCCGAGGGGGACGCCACGCTCGAGGAACTCGCGACCACCTGCGCGGTGCGGGGGACCGGGCCGTGGGCGGCCTCCGTCGACTCGTCGGCCGAGGCGCACGTCGCGGCCGGTCTGCTCGAGTACTGCCCGGGGCATCCGGAGACCGAGCACCTGCGGGACGCGATCGCTGCCTGGCGGGGGTGAGCCGCGCCTCCTGGGCACTCGCCTTGCATCCCCGCTGACCGGGCCGGGGCCGACGCGGTCCGCCGCCGTCAGCCCTCGGGGTGGTCGCGCCCGGGCAGCCAGGACTTGCCCGGGCCGCCCCAGCTGTTCTTCCTGATGGCCTTCGCGACCTGCTTGCCGTACGGGTGCACGAGCCGGTCCGCGTAGAGGTACCCGTCGAGGTGGTCGTACTCGTGCTGGAAGATGCGGGCGAGCCAGCCGTGGGCCTCGACCTCGAACGGCGTGCCGTGGTCGTCGACGGCACGGAGCAGCACGCCCTCGGAGCGGCGGAGCGGGAACCGTTCGCCCGGGACCGAGAGGCAGCCCTCGGACTCCTCGTCCTCGTCGAGTTCCTCCACAGCCTCGGGAACGGCGGGGGTCGTCCACAGGACGGGGTTCACCGCGACGCCGCGGTGCAGGACCTCGTCATCATCGGTCCATGAGTACACGAACAGCCGCTTGCCGACGCCGACCTGCGGGCCGGCCAGTCCGACCCCGGGTGCGAGGTCCATCGTCTCGAACATGTCGGCGACCAGCGATCGCAGGTCGTCGTCGAAGTCGGTGACCTCGGCTGCACGCTCGTGCAGGACGGGTTCGCCGGTGATGCGGATCGGGAGAACGGCCATTCACCCAGGTTATCCGGCGGGGAACGGTAGCCTCGACGCGTGACGACGGACCTCCAGCTGCCCGACGCGGTGAACCTCACGCCGTTCCAGGCGCTCATGATCCCCGTCGCGCTCATCGGGGCCGTGTTCCTCTCACTGGGGGCGCAGTTCCAGAGCCGCGGGGTGCAGCGGGTGGAAGCGCGGCTCGGTCGGCAGTCGAAGGGCCTCAGCGTCCGACACGTCGTCGGGCTGGTCTCGAGCGGCTACTGGGTGCTCGGCACGCTCATGCTCGGCATCGCCGTGGTCCTGCAGCTGGTGAGCATCACGTACGCGCCGCTCATCGTCGTGCAACCGCTCGGCGCCGTGGCCCTCGTGATCACGACCTGGTTCTCGTCGCGGTCCTCCGGGGTGCCGCTCGGCCGTCGGGCACGGCGAGCCGTCTGGACGTGCATCGTCGGCGTCGGCATCTTCGTCGGCATCGCGGCCTTCGTCGGGCACGAGAGCGCGATCACGAGCCGACAGCTCGTCACCGTGCTCGTGATCCTGGCCGTGGTGCTGGTGCTCGTGCTGGTGTCGTTCCGCCTCGTCGCGAAGCACAAGAACGCGCTGTACTACATCGTCGGCGCCGGCGTCCTCTACGGGTTCGTCGCGACGCTGGCCAAGGTCGTGCTCAACCGGTTCGTGAACGGCACGTTCGACTGGCTGACCGTGCTCGCGATCGTCGGGGTGGTCGTCGCCGCCTCGCTGGGTGGGTACTTCGTGCAGAACGCGTACTCGAGCGGCTCGGCCGACCTCGTGATCGCCGGGCTGACGGTCATCGACCCGATCGTCGCCGTCGGCATCGGGGTGATCGTCCTCGGCGAGGCCGCCGGCGCCCCGGTCTTCGCCGTCTTCGGCTTCGTCGTCGCCGCCGCGATCGCGATCACCGGGGTGTTCCTCCTCGCCAAGCACCACCCGCAAACCCGCTCCTGAGCCATCGTCCCGTGGGGGGACGGAGTCCACCGCGAGGCGGACGCGCTGCCCGAGCGGCGTGCGGTAGCGTCGTCGAACGACCAGCAATCGCCCACGAGAGGACGACGCCAGCCGTGTCAGACGACGCCACCACCGCCACCGCCGGACCGACGGGTGCGACGGGCGGTCGACGACCGCTGCGCGTCCTCATCGCAGCGGACACCTTCGCACCCGACGTCAACGGAGCCGCGACCTTCGCCGAGCAGCTCGCCGTCGGCCTCGCCGAACGCGGGCACGAGGTCCAGATCGTCGCCCCGGCGGCGAGCCGCCACTACGGCACCTTCGACGAGGAGCTCCACGGCGTGACCCTCGTCGTGCACCGCCTGAAGTCCTACAAGTGGCCGCTGCACGCGTGGCTGCGCTTCGTGTGGCCGTGGAGCGTGAAGAAGTGGACCGCCCCGATCCTCGACGCGTTCCAGCCCGACGTCCTGCACATCCAGTCGCACGTCGTCGTCGGCCGGGGCATGGTGCCCGAGGCGCACGCGCGCGGCATCCGGGTGATCGCCACGAACCACTTCATGCCCGAGAACCTCCTCGAGTACACGCCGTTCGGCAAGCGCACGGTGCCGATCGCGGTGAAGATCGCCTGGAACGACGCCGCCAAGACCTACCGGCTCGCCGACGCGATCACGACCCCGACGAACCTCGCCGCCGACTACCTGCGCCGGGCCATCGCCGGGCAGCGGGTCCTGGCGATCTCGTGCGGGATCGACGCCACCCGGTACGTCGCACGCGAGGGGCGGCCTGCGGGCAACGACATCGTCTTCGTCGGTCGGGTCGCACCCGAGAAGAACCTCGACGTCCTCGTGAAGGCCCTCGCGCTGCTGCCGTCCGAGCTCGGAGCCACGCTGACGATCGTCGGCGACGGCGAGATGATCCCGAAGCTCCGACAGCAGGCGAAGGAGCTCGGGCTCGAGGACCGCGTCCGGTTCCTCGGCTTCGTCTCGGACGAGGTCAAGCAGCAGGCGCTCACCAACTCGACCGTGTTCGCGATGCCCTCCACCGCCGAGCTGCAGAGCATCGCCTCGCTCGAGGGCATGGCCTCCGGTCTCCCCGTCGTCGCGGCGGACTCGATGGCGCTCCCGCACCTCATCGACGGCAACGGGTACCTGTTCACTCCCGGTGACGAGCACGACCTCGCGGCGAAGCTCACGGCGGTGCTGACCGCGTCGGACGAGGACTACGTCACGATGCGCGACCGCAGCCTGGCGATGATCGAGGCACACGACATCAACCGCACGCTCTCGACGTTCGAGTCGCTGTATCGTGGGGAACCGGTGGCCTGACGGTCCCCGGCACGGGGCGGTAGCCAAGCTGGTCAAGGCAGTCGGCTCATAACCGAACGATTCGCGGGTTCAAGTCCCGCCCGCCCTACATGTCAAAAGCCGACGCGGGTTCGAGCAACAGCAAGCGACCGCACCCGCCACGCGTGCACCTCCCGAGGAAGCGCGACACGCAGCAGCAACAGGACGACCACAGCCCGACGCCCAACGTGACGTTCGAGGTGACTCGTGGTGGCACCGGCGTGCGCGTGAACGCCTTCCGGATCGGCTTCATGGGTGCGCTCGGCGTGCTCGTCGCCGTCGTCGCGGGGGCGATCGTCAACGAGCTCTCCACCGTGCTCGTCTACGTCGGCGTCGCGCTGTTCCTGGCGCTCGGCATCGACCCGCTGGTGTCCTTCCTCGAACGGTTCGTGCCGCGCTGGGTGGCCATCACCGTCGTGGTCGTCGGGGTCCTCGCCGCGTTCGCCGGGGTGGTGTTCGCGGTCGTGCCGATCCTCGTGCAGCAGGCGACGAACCTCATCCAGAACTTCCCCGACATCGTGCAGGACATCTCGAGGCAGGAGTGGGTGCAGAACCTCTCCGACCAGCTGTCCGGGTCGTTCGACATCGACCACGCGTTGCAGTCCGTGCAGTCCTTCGTCGAGAACCCCGGCAACCTGCTGAGCCTCGGCGGCGGGATCCTCGCGGTCGGCAGCGGGATCCTGACCGGTCTCACGGGCGCCGTCATCGTCATCATCCTGATGCTCTACTTCCTCGCGTCGATGCGCGGCATGAAGTCGATGACCTACCGATTCGTCCCGGCGTCCCGCCGCGAGAACTTCATCGACGTCAGCGAGCAGATCACCCAGGCGGTCGGTCGCTACGTCGTCGGGCAGATCTCCCAGGCGCTCATCAACGGCATCCTCAGCCTGGTGTTCCTGCTCATCATCGGTGCTCCGCTGCCCGTGCTGCTGGCCTCGTTCGCGTTCCTCGGGTCGCTCATCCCGCTCGTGGGCACGCTCGCGTCGGCCATCGTCATCTCGCTGCTGTGCCTGTTCGCCTCGCCCGCGACGGCCCTCGCCGCCGCGATCTACTACCTCGTGTACATGCAGGTCGAGGCGTACGTGATCTCGCCGCGGATCATGTCGCGTGCCGTGCAGGTCCCCGGCGCCCTCGTCGTCATCGCAGCGGTCGCGGGCGGGACCATCGGCGGGGTGCTCGGCGCACTCGTGGCCCTGCCGGTCGCCGCGTCGGTGATCATCATCGTCCAGAAGGTCATCTACCCCCGCCAAGAGCAGTCGTGACCGCCTTCGACGAGCACGTCGCCGACCGTGATCGCTGGGCGACCAGCCCTCGGGGTCCGCTCGCGCTCGTGAACGCCCAGCGTGTCGACCACGCCCAGCCCGTGTGGCCGGTCCCGGGGCAGTGGGCACCGGCACCCGGCGGCCTGACGGTCACCGCCGACGCGGGTGACGGGGTGGTCGTCGACGGCGACCCGGTGGACGGCACCGTGCTCGTCGCCGGCGACGAGGCGGTCGTCCCGTCGGTCGTCACCTTCCCGGACGGCCTCGCCGGGTCCGTCTCCCGTGGCACGCTGCGCGTGTGGGACCCGGCGTCCGACGCGATCGCCCGCTTCGCACGCATCGCCCGGTTCGACCACTCCGCCGCGTGGGTCACGTCCGGCAGGTACGCGCCGGGTGTCCCAGGAGGCGGGGCGAGCGTCGTCGACGCAGCCGGCGATCCGCTCGAGGTCGCCGGACACGTCGAGACCACCCTGGGCGGATCGGCCGTCCGGTTGGTGGCGGTCCGCTCCGCGGCCTTCCGAGGCGCCGCGCGGCTGCAGCTCATCGTGCAGGACGCCACGAGCGCCCTGCCCGAGGACGATCCCGGCAGCACCTACTCGATGGGCCGGTTCCTGTACCTCGACGACCCCGGTGTCGCTGCCGACGTCGAGCTGGACTGGAACTTCCTCGTCCTGCCGCCGTGCGCGTTCTCGTACCAGTTCGCCTGCCCGATCCCGCCCGCCGAGAACCGGATCCCGGTGCCGGTCACCGCGGGGGAGCGGCACCCGCTCGACGCGTCGGGGCACGTCTTCCACTGACTCTGTCGCGGTGCCTGGTGTTCCCAGCGCGCAGCCTGCATAATGGGCGTGTCCGCAAGGACATCACAATCGGATATCGATGGTTCCGAAACGAGAACCTCCAGTTCAGGTCGATGGGGAAGTCGCACCTGACGAATCGGAGGAATCGTGAACGGAACGACCACCGGGGTGCTCTACGTGCACTCCTCACCACGCGCGCTCTGCCCGCACGTCGAATGGGCGGCAGGTCGCGCCATGAGCCGTGCCGTGAACTTCTCGTGGCTCGACCAGCCCGCCCAGGACGGCGCCCGTCGGACCGAGTTCACCTGGACCGGTTCCGTCGGCACGGGTGCGGCGATCGCCTCGGCCCTGCGCGGCTGGGAGCACCTCCGGTACGAGGTCACCGAGGAACCCACCTCCGAGTCGGACGGCGGCCGCTGGATGCACACGCCCGACCTCGGGGTGTTCTACGCGCAGACCGACGTCACCGGCAACATGGTCGTCCCCGAGGACCGCGTCCGCTACGCGATGGAGGTGGCGGGGAGCAACGCCCTCGAACTCCACCGCGAGCTCCGACTCGCCCTGGGTCAGGCGTGGGACGACGAACTCGAACCGTTCCGCCACGCCGCCGAGGGCAACCCGGTCGTCTGGCTGCACCGCGTCGGCTGAGTCGCGCCCGATCCTCCGTCACGAACGCCGCCCCTCGGGGCGGCGTTCGTGCGTCCGGCCGCCCGCCCGCCCGCGCCGAGTCTCGCCTCGGCGGACAGTTTCGCGCTTCCGGAGCCGCGAAACCGTCCGCGGGGCCGAGTCTCGGCGCACCGACGCGGCCACACGCCACGGGCCGCGGGCCGCGGCCGCGGGGAGCGCGCCGCGCCAGGGCCGGCCACGGGAACGACGGAGGCCCGCCCCGACGACGCGGGACGGGCCTCCAGGACCGACGGACGGACCCGACGGACCCGACGGGCCCGACGGACCGGACTCAGACGCTCCGGAACGCGACCACGGCGTTGTGCCCACCGAACCCGAACGAGTTGCTCACCGCGAGCAGATCGCCCTGCGGGAGCTCGCGCGGCGCCGTGGCGACGTCCATCACGATCTCCGGGTCCTGCTGGGTGAGGTTGATCGTCGGCGGCGCGACGCGGTTGTGCAGCGCGAGGGCCGTGAACGCGGCTTCGATCGCACCGGCACCACCGAGGAGGTGCCCCGTCGACGCCTTCGTGGCGGACACCACGACGTTGTCGAGGTGGTCGCCGAACACACGGCGCATGGCGTGGTACTCGGCGACGTCGCCCACCGGGGTCGAGGTGGCGTGCGCGTTGACGTGGACGACGTCCTCGCGCGCGGCACCGGCGTGCTCGAGCGCCTGCAGGACGGCACGGGCGGCAGCACTGCCCTCGGGGTCCGGCGCGGTGATGTGGAACGCGTCCGAGGTGATGCCGGCGCCGGCGACCTCGGCGTAGATCGTCGCGCCGCGGGCCTCGGCGTGCTCCTTGGTCTCGAGGATGAGCGCCGCGGCGCCGTCCGCGAGCACGAAGCCGTCGCGCGTGACGTCGTACGGACGCGAGGCGGTCTGGGGGGAGTCGTTGCGGCGGGAGAGCGCCTGCATCGACGCGAACGCCGCGAGGGGCAGCGGGTGCAGGGCGGCCTCGGCGCCGCCGGTGATGACGATGTCGGCCTCGCCGGTGGCGACGTGGCGGTAGGCCTCGGCGAGGGACTCGGTCGAGGACGCGCACGCCGAGAGGTAGGTGCGGGCGCCGCCGCGGGCGCCGAACTCCATCTCGATGGCGGCGGCCGGGCCGTTCGCCATGAGCATCGGGACCGTCATCGGCAGGACGCGACGGGGGCCCTTCTCGCGCAGGGTGTCCCACGCGTCGAGCAGGGTGTTGACGCCGCCGATGCCGGTGGCCCAGTCGACGATGAGGCGCTCGGGGACGACGGTCTCGGCGTCGATGCCGGCGTCGGCCCAGGCCTCGCGCGCGGCGACGAGCGACAGCTGCGACGAGGGGTCGAGGCGCTTCGACTCGGGGCGGGTGAGCTGATCGGTGAGGAACCGGCGCGCCTGGCCGGCGAACTCGACGGGGAGCTCGAGCTCGGCGTAGCGCGGGTCCTCGATGCGGGTGATGCCGGACGTGCCGGCGAGCAGCGCGTCCCACGTGTCCGGGGCGGTCGCGGCGAGGGGCGTGATCGCACCGATCCCGGTGACGACGACGGTCTTGTTGGTCATGGAACGACGTGTTCTTTCGTGAGGACGTCCGACCGCTCGTGGCGGTGCCGGACGGAGCCGGGGCGGCCCGACGAACGCCGGACCGGTGCGGCCCGACGAACGCCGGACCTGTGTGGACCGACGAGCGTCGGTCCGGTGGACGAGATGAGCGCCGCGGCCCGCGGTCGGTCCGCCGGGGCCGCGGCGCTCAGGAAGCTCGCGTCAGGCCTGGGCCTTGACGATGTAGTCGACGGCGTCGCCGACGGTCTTGAGGTTCTTGACCTCTTCGTCGGGGATCTTGACGTCGAACTTCTCTTCGGCGTTGACGACGATGGTCATCATCGAGATCGAGTCGATGTCGAGGTCGTCGGTGAACGACTTGTCGGCCGCGACGGTGTCGGTCGCGATGCCGGTCTCGTCGTTGATCAGCTCGGCCAGGCCGGCGAGGACTTCTTCGTTGGACAGGGCCATGGGGATTCTCCTTGAGGGGGTGTCGTTTGACCGTGGACCAGCCTAGGGCACGCAGCGGTCGCGCGCCCGGAGGCTCGTCGGAGGGTGGCCGCGCGGGTGCGTGGCCGGGATGGGCTAGGGGAGGACGACGACCTGGGCGCCGAAGACGAGACCGGCGCCGAAGCCGATCTGCAGGGCGAGGCCGCCGGAGAGCTCGGGGTTCTCCTCGAGCAGGCGGTGCGTGGCGAGCGGGATGCTCGCGGCGGAGGTGTTGCCGGTGGTGGTGATGTCGCGGGCGATCACGACGGACTCGGGCAGGCCGAGCTGCTTCGCGAACTCGTCGATGATGCGGATGTTCGCCTGGTGCGGCACGAACGCGGCGAGGTCGGACGGCTGGATGCCGGCGGACTCGAGCGCCTCACGGGCGACCTTGACCATCTCCCAGACGGCCCAGCGGAACACGGTCTGACCGGCCTGCCGTATCGTCGGCCGCGCGGCCCCCGCTTCCCACTCGTTGTAGGTCGAGGTCATGCCGATCGCGTCCCACTTCGACCCGTCGGAGCCCCAGATCGTCGGGGCGATCCCGGGGAAGTCGCTCGGGCCGACGATCGCCGCTCCGGCACCGTCGCCGAGCAGGAACGAGATCGAGCGGTCGGTCGGGTCGACGATGTCGCTGAGCTTCTCGGCACCGACGACCAGCACGTGGTCGGCGATGCCGGACTTCACGAACGAGTCCGCCTGGGCGATGCCGTACGCGTACCCGGCGCACGCGGCGCTGATGTCGTAGGCCGCGGCGGGCGCGGCACCGATGCGCTCGGCGAGCAGCGAGGCCATCGACGGCGTGGCGACGGTGTGGGTCACGGTGCTCACGAGCACGACGCCGATCTGGTCCGGCGTCAGGCCGGCCTTGGCGATCGCGTCGAGCGCGGCGGCTTCGGCGAGGTCGACCGCTTCGACGTCCTTGCCGGCGCGCATGCGGGTGATGATGCCGGTGCGCTGGCGGATCCACTCGTCGGAGGAGTCGATCGGCCCGACGAGGTCGTCGTTCGGCACGGCGTTCTCACCGCGGGCGGCGCCGAAGGCCAGGATGCGGGTGAACTCGTGGCCGCGACGCTGCTGCAGCAGCGGACGGGAGGCGCGGGTCGGCTCCGTCCCCTCGGTCGCGGTGGTCGGGATGGGGGCGTCGGTCATGCGGTTGCGTCTGCTTCCTGGCCCGCGCTCTGCAGCAGGTCGATCGCTGCGGGCAGGTCGTCGGGGGTCTTGATCGCGACGGTCGGCGTCCCGCGCAGACCGCGCTTCGCCAGGCCGACGAGGGCACCGGCGGGTGCGAGTTCGATGATGCCCGTGACACCGGCGGCCGCGAAGGACTCCATCACGGCGTCCCAGTGCACGGGGCTCTGGATCTGCTGGACCATGAGGTCGACGAAGCGACGACCGTCGTCGACACGGGAACCGTCGGCGTTCGTCCAGATCGGCAGCGACGGGTCCTGCACGGTCGCGGCGGCGGCGACCGGGGCGACACGCTCGACGGCGGACGCCATGTACCGGGTGTGGAACGCACCGGCCACGGCGAGGGGGATCACGCGGGCCTTCGCGGGCGGGTCGGCGGCGAGGGCGGCGATCGCGTCGGCGGGTCCGGCGACGACGGTCTGACCGCCGCCGTTGTGGTTCGCGGGGACGAGGCCGTTCGCCTCGAGCGCGGCGGCGACGGCATCGGCGTCCCCACCGAGGACGGCGGCCATCGACGTGGGCTCGAGCGCGGCGGCGTCCGCCATCGCCCGGCCGCGTTCGGCGACGAGGGCGACGGCGTCGGTCGGCTCGAGGATCCCGGCGACCCCGGCGGCGGTGAACTCGCCGACCGAGTGGCCGGCGACCCCGCCCACGAGGGCACGGCGGCCGTCGGCGAGCAGGGCGTCGGCCGTGATGAGACCGGCGGCGACGATGAGCGGCTGCGCGAGCGCCGTGTCCTTGATGGTCTCGGCGTCGGACTCCGTGCCGTGGGCGGCGAGGTCGACGCCGATGGCCTCGGACCACGCCCCCACGCGGTCACGGACGGTGGCGTCCTCGAGCCAGGGGGCGAGGAAGCCGGGGGTCTGGGAGCCCTGTCCGGGCGCGACGACGACGATCACCGGACAATCCTGCCCGTCGGCCTGCGCCGCACCCGTGTGGGCTTCCCACAGCGATGACCGCTCGACATTGTGCATTTCCTAGCGACGATGCGGCATACGACGTCGCTCACCGGCGGTGCGGGATGCGACGTCGCCCGGCGGTCGACTCGGACATGGCGCCGAGGATGAGCGCCGACTGCACGATGAGGGCGTCCCGCGCGTGCGTGGCGTCCCACCCGATGATGTCCGCCACGCGGCGGAGCCGGTAGCGCACCGTGTTCGGGTGCACGAACAGCTCGCGCGCCGTGGCCTCGAGCGACCGGCCGGTGTCGAGGTAGCACCAGAGCGTCTGCAGGAGCTCCGTCGACTGGTCCTTGAGCGGCACGTAGATGCGCTGCACGAGGGCGGACCGGGCGAGCGGGTCGCCGGCGAGGGCCCGCTCCGGGAGCAGGTCGTCGGCCAGGGCCGGACGAGGAGCACCGCGCCATGCCCGCGCGACCGCGAAGCCGGCGAGGGCACCCTTGGCACTGGTGGACGCGTCGACCACGCCGGGCACTTCGTTGCCGAGGACGAGGTGTCCCTCGCCGAACGAGGGCTCGAGCGCCTGGGCGATGGCGGTGAAGGACACCGGCTCCTCGCCTTCGGGGACGTCGTCGCGCGGCGTGGCACGGCCGATCACCACGACGAGGCGGGAGCCCTGCACGCCGATGAGCACGTCGGCGTCCATGTGCCGCGCGGTGCGACGGATCTGGTCGACCTCGAGCTGCTTCGGCGCGTTGCCGACCAGGACCGCGACCTCGCCGTGACCGTGCCAGCCGAGGGCCGCGATGCGCGACGGGAGTTCGTCGTCGTACTCGCCCGACAGGATGGAGTCGACCACGAGGGCCTCGAGCCGGGCGTCCCACAGCCCACGGGCCTCGGCCGCGCGGGCGTAGACGTCGGCGGCCGCGAAGGCGATGTCCCGCGAGTACTTGAGGATCGCCTCCTGCAGCATCTCGTCGTCCTTGGCGCGTTCCTCGACCACGGTGACGACCACGCGGATGAGCTGGAGCGTCTGCTGCAGGCTCACCGAGCGCAGGAGTTCCCGCGGCGCTGAGCCGAAGACGTCCGCCGCGGCGATCCACGGGGTCGACGCGGTGCCCTCGAGCCAGCTGATGAACGAGGTGATGCCCGCCTGGGCCACGAGCCCCACGGCGGAGCGTCGGCCCGGAGGCATCTCGCTGTACCAGGGGAGGGTGTCCTCGAGCCGCTTGATTGTGGCGGTGGAGAGTTCCCCGGACACCTGACGGAGCCAGGAGAGCGCCCGCTCGCGCGCGCTCTCCTGGCTCTCGGAGTCCGGTCGGACCGACGTCACCGGCAGATCAGCTCTCGCCGCCCGCGCTGCCCGTGGTGCCGGCGGTCACGTCGTGCAGGCGGTACTTGTCGATCGCCTGCTGGACGAGCGCGCCGTCGACCTTGCCCTGCTTCGCGAGCTGCTGCAGCGTCCGCACGACGACCGAGGGGCCGTCGATGTGGAAGAAGCGGCGCGCTGCCGGACGGGTGTCCGAGAATCCGAAGCCGTCGGCGCCGAGGGTGGCGTAGTCGGTCGGGACGAACGGGCGGATCTGCTCCTGCACGGCGTGCATGAAGTCGCTCACCGCGACGACCGGGCCCTCGGTGCCGAGCAGCCGCTCGGTCACGTACGGGGTCCGCGGCGCCTCGTTCGGGTTGAGGAAGGCGTGCTGCTCCGCGTCGAGACCGTCGCGGTACAGCTCACCCCAGCTCGTGACGCTCCAGACGTCCGCCGACACGCCCCAGTCCTCGGCGAGGAGCTGCTGCGCCTCGAGGATCCACGGGACGGCGACACCCGACGCGAGCAGCTGGGCCTTCGGGCCGTCGTGCTCGCTGCGGTTGAGCAGGTACATGCCCTTGACGATGCCGTCGACGTCGATGCCCTCGGGCTCGGCCGGCTGGACGATCGGCTCGTTGTAGACCGTCAGGTAGTACATGACGTTCGGGTCGGCGTGCTTCGCGCTGCCGTCCTCGTTCGTGCCGTACATCCGGTCGAGGCCGGCCTGGACGATGTGCCCGATCTCGTAGCCGTACGCGGGGTCGTAGGACACCACGGCCGGGTTCGTCGTCGCGAGGAGCAGCGAGTGGCCGTCGGCGTGCTGCAGGCCCTCGCCCGTGAGCGTCGTGCGACCGGCGGTGGCGCCGATCATGAACCCACGGGTCATCTGGTCGCCGGCGGCCCAGATGGCGTCGCCGGTGCGCTGGAACCCGAACATCGAGTAGAAGACGTAGACCGGGATGAGCGGCTCGCCCTGCGTCGAGTACGAGGTGCCGACCGCGGTGAACGCCGCGAGGGCGCCCGCCTCGTTGATGCCGACGTGGATGATCTGTCCCTGCGGGCTCTCCTTGTAGGCGAGGAGGAGCTCACGGTCGACCGACGTGTAGTGCTGGCCGTTCGGGTTGTAGATCTTCGCCGTCGGGAAGTACGCGTCCATGCCGAACGTGCGTGCCTCGTCGGGGATGATCGGCACCACGCGGTCGCCGAAGTCGGGGGAGCGGAGCAGGTCCTTCAGCAGTCGGGCGAACGCCATGGTGGTGGCGATCTCCTGCTTGCCGGAGCCCTTCTTGACGACCTGGTACTTCGAGTCCTCGGGGAGGGTGATCGACGTGTACTTGGTGCGACGCTCCGGCACGTACCCGCCGAGCTCACGCCGGCGCTCGTGCATGTACTGGATCGCCTCGTCGTCGTTCCCGGGGTGGTAGTACGGCGGCGTGTAGGGGTTCTCCTCGAGCTGTGCGTCCGTGATCGGGATGCGCATCTCGTCGCGGAACTGCTTGAGGTTGTCGAGCGTGAGCTTCTTCATCTGGTGCGTCGCGTTGCGCCCCTCGAAGCTCGGGCCGAGGCCGTAGCCCTTGACCGTCTTCGCGAGGATGACGGTCGGCTGGCCCTTGTGCTCGGTCGCGGCCTTGAACGCGGCGTAGACCTTGCGGTAGTCGTGCCCACCGCGCTTGAGGTTCCAGATCTGGTCGTCCGTGTAGTCCTTGACCAGCTCGAGCGCCTTCGGGTCGCGCCCGAAGAAGTTCTCGCGGACGTACGCGCCGTTCTCGGCCTTGTACGTCTGGTAGTCGCCGTCCGGCGTCTGGTTCATCAGGTTGAGGAGCGCGCCCTCGGTGTCGCGGGCGAGCAGGTCGTCCCACTCGCGGCCCCAGACGACCTTGATGACGTTCCAGCCCGCACCGCGGAAGAACGCCTCGAGCTCCTGGATGATCTTGCCGTTGCCGCGGACCGGACCGTCGAGACGCTGCAGGTTGCAGTTGATCACGAAGTTCAGGTTGTCGAGGCCGTCGTTCGCGGCGACCTGGAGCTGTCCACGCGACTCGACCTCGTCCATCTCGCCGTCGCCGAGGAACGCCCAGACCTGCTGGTCGGAGGCGTCCTTGATGCCGCGGTTGGAGAGGTACTTCGCCTGCTGCGCCTGGTAGATCGCGTTGATCGGGCCGATGCCCATCGACACGGTCGGGAACTGCCAGAAGTGCGGCATGAGGCGCGGGTGCGGGTAGGACGAGAGTCCGCCGCCGGCGTGGGACTTCTCCTGCCGGAAGCCGTCGAGCTGGTCCTCGCCGAGGCGCCCTTCCATGTAGGCGCGGGCGTACATGCCGGGGGACGCGTGCCCCTGGAAGAACACCTGGTCGCCGCCGGACGGGTGGTCCTGCGCGCGGAAGAAGTGGTTGTAGCCGACCTCGTACATGGCGGCGCTCGACGCGTAGGTCGAGATGTGGCCGCCGACCGCGATCCCGGGGCGCTGCGCGCGGTGCACGGTGATCGCGGCGTTCCACCGGATCCACCGGCGGTAGCGGCGCTCGAGCTCCTCGTCGCCCGGGAACTCGGGCTCGTTCTCCGGCGCGATGGTGTTCACGTAGTCCGTGGTCGGGACCATCGGCACACCGAGGTGCAGTTCCTTGGACCGCTTGAGCAGGCTCAGCATGATCTCGCGGCCACGCTGGTGGCCGTGGGTCTGCACCAGCCCGTCGAGGGACTCACGCCATTCGGCGGTCTCCTCCGGGTCCTGGTCGCTGCTGCCGTGGCTGTACGGGTCCTGGTCGTTCACCGTCACCCTTGACCTCGTTCGTTCTCGTGGTGGTGGACATGGCGGGCCACCGGTTGGTCGGGTCACGACCGGATGGGGCCCCGACCACTCTAGGCCCCCGCACCGACCCAGAGGCTGATGGTGACGTGTGGGTGGACAGGTGCTTGCATTCGGGTGCCGTCGGCGTACGATTGCCGATCGTGCACACGCGACCCGTGCGTGCGCGAGGACACCGGGCACACCCCACGCCCGAGGAAGAAGCAACGCACTGATGGCACTGGAGATCGGCTCGCTCGCGCCGGACTTCGAACTCCCGAACCAGTTCGGGGAGCACGTCCGCCTCAGCGACTTCCGTGGCGTCCGCCCGGTCGCGCTGGTCTTCTTCCCGCTCGCGTTCTCGTCGACCTGCACGAACGAGCTCTGCGCCCTCCAGGACAACATCGCGATGTTCCAGGACCAGCGCGTCGAGCTCGTCGGCATCTCGGTCGACTCGAAGGCGACGCTCCGGTCGTTCGCCGAATCGAACGGCTACGACTTCGAGCTCCTCGCGGACTTCTGGCCGCACGGCGCCGTCTCGAAGGAGTACGGCGTCTTCCTCGAGCACAAGGGCTTCGCCACCCGCGCGACCTTCGTGATCGACGTGCAGGGTCGCATCAAGGCCTCGATCATCTCCGAGCCGGGCGTCGCCCGTGACGTGACGGAGTACAAGGCCGCGCTCGACCGCCTGGCGGCCTGCGCCGCACCAGTCCCCGTCGGCTAGCGTTCCGAACACCTCCTGAGGCGACGCGCGACGCGTCGCAGACTGGAGGCACGGTGCACGCCGTCGACGACCGCCCACCCGCGCGGGTGGTCACCGCCGAGTCGTACGCGCCGTTCCCGGTCACCGCCGACGCCGACCGGTTCGGCCTGCAGCGCACCGTCGTCCCGACGGACGTCGGCCCGGTCGTCGTGCACCACCGACCCGGTCCCGCCGCGCTGCTCCTGCTGCACGGGGTCGCCGGGTCGTGGACCACGTGGACCCCGCTCCTGTCGGCGGCGCACGGCATCGACGACCGCGGTCTTGTGCTCGTCGACCTGCCGGGCTGGGGCGCGTCACCGGCACCGGTCGAGCCGCTCGGGGTCGACCAGGCGGCGTCGGTGCTGACCACGGTGCTCGACGCCCTCGCGGTCCCGGACGTCGACGTCGTCGGCCACTCGATGGGCGCCTTCGTCGGCATGCACCTGGCCGTCGTGGCACCCGGACGCGTGCGCTCCGTCGCGCTCGTCTCCGGCACGACCGTGGCGACCGCCGGAGCGTCCCGGCATCCCGTGCGCGGGCTCCTGACGCTCCCCGCGTTCACGCTGCTGCGGGCAGGCCTCGCGATCACCGGGGAGACGGCACGGCCGCTCCTGCGCGGACTCCGGGCGATCGGCCTCCTGCCCGTCCTCGCCGCTCCCGTCTTCTCGCACGTGCGCCGGCTCGACCCGAGCGTGCTCGAGGCGTTCGTCGACGAGCTCCGTCCGGCCGGCTTCACCGGAGCCGCTCGTGCCGCGGCCGCCTACGACCTGGACCGATGGCGCGGCGTGACGTGCCCGGTCACCGCGATCGCCGGGCGGGACGACGTGTTCGCCCGGGTGTCCGACCTCGCGGCGCTCCGTGGCCTCCTGCCCGACGTCCGGACGGTGCTGCTCGACGACTGCGGGCACTTCGCCCACGTCGAGCACCCGACCGCGGTGGCGCGCACGCTCGACCTCGTCCGGTCCGCACGTCCGTCGTAGGCTCCGGGGGTGCACCCGCCCATCGACCCCCACGACCACGGCTGGCTCGACCGTCCCGACGGCGCCCGGATCCACTGGGAGGAGTCCGGCAACCCGACCGGCCGCCCAGCGCTGTACCTGCACGGCGGCCCGGGATCCGGTCTCGGCGCCGGGGGCTACCGGCAGCGGTTCGACCCCGAGGTGTACCGGATCATCGGGCTCGACCAGCGCGGGTGCGGGCGGAGCACCCCGTGGGCGATCGACGACCTCGGGTCGCTCGACCGCAACACGACGGCGGCCCTGATCGAGGACGTCGAGGCGTTGCGGCGACACCTCGGCGTCGAGCGTTGGTTGCTGCACGGTGTCTCGTGGGGCAGCACCCTCGCGCTCGCCTACGCCCTGAAGCACCCCGAGCGCGTCACCGAGGTCGTGCTCGTCGCGGTGACCACCGGTTCCCGTCGCGAGGTCGACTGGATCACCGAGGGGGTCGGGACGGTGTTCCCGGAGGCCTGGTCACGGTTCACCGCCGACGTCCCGGCAGGCGTGCGGCCGGTCGAGCACCACGCCCGACTGCTGCGTTCGTCCGACCCCGCCGTCCGGGACGCCGCAGCCGACAGCTGGGACACGTGGGAGTCGACCCACGTCTCGCTCGACCCGGCGTGGCGCCCGGGGCAGCTGCACACCGATCCCCGGGACCGGCGCAACTTCGCCACGCTGGTCACCCACTACTGGGCGAACGACTGCTTCCTCGGTCCGGACGAGGTCCTCCGGCGCGCCGGCGAGCTCGCCGGGATCCCCGGCGTGCTCGTGCACGGGCGGCGTGACGTCAGCGGGCCGGTCATCACGCCGTGGCTGCTGCACCGGGCGTGGCCGGGCAGCCGCCTCGAGGTCGTCGAGGACGAGGGACACGGCGGGCCCACCGAGGTCGCGATCGCGCAGCGCGCCATCGACGGGTTCGCCGGCGGGTCAGGCGTGCACGGGGAACGTCGCCGCGACGCGTGACCGCACCTCGGTGAGCACGGCCTGCCGCATCACCGGGGAGAACAGCGAGTGGTCGCCGTCCGGCACCCGCACGAGTTCCACCCTGCCGGTCCGGCCACGGGTGCCCCACCGCCGGAGGGCACGCGGACCACCGAGCCGCTCGAACAGCTCGACGTCCACGGGCGACGCGATGAGCACGACGTCGGTGCCGTGCTCGACGAGCGGACGGACGTGTCCGACGACCCCGCCGACCCGGTCGCGACGGGCGACCCGGTCGCGCACCCACTCGGGTACGACGGCGTTCCACCAGCGCCGGAGCACCAGCCGCAGCGGCGACGGTTCGTCGATCGCGCGGAGGGCATCGGCGTACGCGCCCACCGCGGCCGGCTGGCGACGGTAGTCGTTCGGACTGATCTCGAGGACCATGCGCGGTGCGGCGTCCGCAGAGCGCCCCGCGAGCCACGCGCCGGCGCACATGCCGACGAGCACGAGCCGTCGGGAGTCCACGGCGAGGGCGTCGACCACCGCCTGCTGGTCGTCGATCCACTCCTGCGCGAACATCGCGGACCGCTCGTCCTCGTGGACCGCGGAGCTCTCACCGGTGCCGCTCCGGTCGACCCGGACCACCCGGGCACCGTCGCGGGCGAGGGTCCGTGCGAGGGCGACCTGGTAGTCGGACGCGCCGACGTGGTGCTCGGCGGCGCCGTTGTGCAGCACGACGACCGGGGCGTCCTCGTGCTGGCCGGAGGTGACGGTCTCGATGGCGAAGAGCCGTTCCGGGCCCATCCGGACGATGCGCTCCGACGTGCGGGCGTCCACGTCGAGGACCTCGTCGAGTGTCGGCGGCAGGACCGGCAGGGCCACCGTCGGCGCCCACGCGTCCGTCCACGCCACGACGGTGTCGACGGCGGAGCCCGGGATCCGGGCGACCATGCTCGTGCCGTCCAGGAGCTCGGCGCTCCCGGTGACCTCGGTCGTCGACACGTCGCCGAGCGCTGCGGGGGCGCTGCTGCCCGGGCGCACGAGGGCGATGGTCGGGCCGGTGCGCGCCCGGTAGGTGAGCGCGCCGAGGGCCGCCGCTTCGGTGGGGTCGACGTCCATGCCGACGAGGCTCTCGACGCCGTCGACCACGCGGTCGGCGCCGATCGTGATCGTCGCCAGTGCTCGCTGCTTCCGCATCCAGGCGCGGCCGGAGGCGGGCGCGTCCCAGAGGACCAGGCCGTCCGTGTCGGAGGCCGCGGCGGCGGCGATCGGCGCGGCGGAGGCCAGGCCGACGTACGCGATCCGCTCGACCCCGGCGTCACGCAGCACCGCTGCGGCGCGACGTGCCGACCGGACCTGCGCGTCGGGATCGCCGTCGGGTGCTGAGTCCCCACGTCCGGACGGGTCGTACCGCACCGAGGCCACGCCACGCGCCTCCAGTCGGTCCGCCAGCAGGCGGAGGGTCCGGTACGCGATGACGCCCTCCTGCCCGAGCGGCGGACAGATCACGACGCCGGCGCGCGCCGCGACGGGGAGCTGCACGGCGACGCGGAGGGCCGGGCGACCCGTCCAGCCGTGGTGGGTGCTCACAGGGCCAGGGCCGCGCGGACCGGAGCCGGCCACGCGTCGGGGTCGGTGCCGTGGGCGGCGAAGAGGGCGATCGTGATGCGCTCCAGGCCGAACGCGACGCAGGCGCTGTGCGCGACCTCGCCGTCGGCCGTGCGGATGCCGAACGAGGTGCCGAAGTGGTCCTCGTGCAGGTTCGCCGAGCCGATCGCGGTCGCCGGGTGCTCCGGGCCGTAGACGGGCGTGACGAACTCGAACTTGAGCGCCTGCTCGACCTGGTTCCGGGCGAGCATCTGCCCGACCCGTCCGAAGAACGGGTCGTTCGCGGGGACGACGTCGATCTCGAGGCCGAACGACTCGAGCAGCGCGCGCATGACCGGGATGCGGTCGTCACGGTGGTGCTGGGCCGAGCCGGGCGTGCCGATGTGCACGAACTCGTGCATGTGGAACGCCTGCAGCCGCATCGGGTCGAGCGAGGGCTCGCGCCGGAACGAGTCGCCGACGATGTCGAAGGTGCGGCCGTCCTGCGGGACGCGGTCCCCGACGAGCCCGTAGACCGGGTGGCAGACCGCCGGGGTCAGCATCAGGTCGGCCGGCTCGAGGAAGCCCTCCCACCGTTCCCCGCGCTCGCGGGCGGCGAGCAGGGCACGGTGCGTGCGGTCGTCACCGGTGAAGCCGGAGATCGACGCGGCGAGGTCCGGGAAGGACGCGATGTAGTCGGTGCGCTCGAACGCCGCGAGCGGCTCCACGGGCGGGAAGCGCAGCACCTCGGCGTCGAGGTCCTGCTGGCTGGCCACGGCCGCGGTGTCGACCGCCGTGTACACGCGCTCGAACACTCCGGTGCGGCCGTAGAGCCCCGGCGACCCGAGGTCGATGAGCACGCCGTCGGCGAGCAGCCGTGCACGCAGCGCGGCGCGGGCGGCGTCGAGGTCGGACGCGGGTGCGGACGGCGTCGTGGTCGTCGGTTCGGTGATGGTCACAGGATGGCTCCGGTCATGAGTGCCAGTGCGGCGTCGTTCTGCAGGAGACGGTCGTTGCTCACCATCACGGCGGCACCGTGCGCGTCTCGGAGGTGCCGGGCGATGCTGAGCTCCCCGGTGGCGGCGAACCCGGCGATGCCGACGATCCGCAGCGCCTGGGTGACGAGGTCGGTGACCCGCTCGGAGGAGCCGATCTTCAGCGCGTTCGCGGCCAGCGCGTACGCCGTCGACTCGAGCACCTCGGGGTCGTCGGCCACCTGGTCGAACCGGGCCGCGGCGTGCCGGACGGCGTCGGCCATGGTCTGCAGGTCGACCAGGAGCTCGGCGAGCCGGAGCGCTCCAGGAGGGGTCTGCCCGACGGCGGCGCGCGCCTGCTTGCGGACGGCCCGACGGGCACGGTCCGCCGCGTCCGCCGCGATGCCGAGCCACACCGACGCCCAGAGGACGTGCGACACGGGGAGGACGGTGCGGGCGGAGATCGTCGCGTAGTCGTCGCGGAGGACACGGTCCTCGTGCGTCTCGGTGTCGAGCAGCCAGCCGTTGCTGCACGTGCCGCGGAGCCCGAGCGTGTCCCAGGTCGAGGTCTGCGTGAGCGTGGTCTCCGCCGGCAGCGCGATGACGAGCCGCTGGTCGGACGCCGGCGCGTCGAGGTCGCGCCGGGCGGTGACGAGGATCGCGTCGGCCTCGGTCGCGTACGAGATGACCGGGGCGTCCTTGCGGAGGCGGATGCGTCCGGCGTGGTCGGGCTCGATGGCGCAGGTGCTCCGACGGGCGTCGCCGCCGATGCCGCGCTCGGTGGTGGACGACGCGACGAGGGCCCCGTCACGGACGGCCTCGATCATCGCGGTGACGCCGAGGGCCACGCCGCCGTGCCGCCAGAGCGCCATGGCCTGGCCGTGGTGCATCGCGAAGACCATGGCCGTCGCGGCGCACGCACGTCCGAGTTCGGTCGCGATGACGGAGAGCTCGGCGAGGGTCGCTCCTTCACCGCCGTGCTCCACCGGGACCGCCGCGGCGAGGAGACCGTGCTCCTTCATCGCGGCGATCGCCTCGCGCGGGGGACGGGCGTCACGATCGACCTCGTCGGCGTACCGGGCGGCGATGTCGACCACGAGGGCGGTGCGCTCGGCGAACCGGTCGACGGCGGAGACGGTCGTCCCGGCGCTCGCCGGACGCTCCTCGGTGATCACGCCGCCGTCTCCGCTGCCGTGGCGATGGACTCGATGGTGGCGAAGGTCGACCGGTGCAGCGCGGCGTCGGGGAACTCCACGTCGAGTTCGTTCTCGACCGCGAGCATCACGTTCACGGTGGCGTGCGAGGTCAGCCCGAGGGCGTAGAGGTCGGCGATCGACGCCACGTCCATGGCGTCGACGACGAGCCGTCCGTGGTCGGCGAGGGCTCGCCGGACGGCCAGTTCGGTCGTCGGGGCGACGAGTGCGACGGCGGTCGCTGCGGAGGTCGGGTCCTGGTGCATGCTGGCAACGATAAGGAGGACGGCGGCCCGGAAAGCCGCCGTGCGGGTGCGTGAAACCGCACGCGCCGCGCCGGACCTGAGTGCCCTGACAGGGAGCGACCCAGGGGGCTGCGTCAGCGCTCGGAGAGGGCGACGGCGGTGGCGATCGCCAGTCCCCGTTCGTGGGACAACGAGACCGCGATCGACGTGCAGCCGACCGCCTCGGCGAGCTCCGCCGCACGACCGGTCAGCTCGACGACGGGGGCGCCGACGGCATCGAGCACGACGGCGACGTCGGTCAGCGGGACGGCGTCCGACCGCTCCGGCCGGAGCAGTTTCAGCACGGCCTCCTTGCCGGCGAATCGGGCGGCGAGGCGCTCCGGGTCGTCCCCGGCGTCGGCGCGCTCCTGCCGGGTGAAGACCCGGGCGAGGTAGCGCTCGCCGTGCGCGGTGATCCCGGCGATCACGTCCTCGACCGCGGCGAGGTCGGTGCCGGTCCGGATCGTGGCCATGGGCCGAGCGTACGCGGGCTCGGGGAGCACTGCATTCCCCGGACGGCATGGGCGTCACCGGGCGTTCGTATGATCGACCGCAGAGACCACCGAGGGGGAACCGATGGCATCACCGTGGACGGGCATCATCGAGGACGCGCGGCACTACCCGTCGCCGCACAACTCGCAACCGATCGTCGTGCGCGTCGAGGACGACCGCACCGCGACCGTGTTCTACGACCTGCGCAGGGGGTTGCCGGCCGAGTCGTTCGGCATCCCGTTCGGCCACGTCTGCGCCGGGGTGTTCCTGGCCGGGCTCGACGTGGTCGCCCGGGCGCACGGGTTCACCGTGCAGGAACGGCTGGACCACGCCGAGATGGACTTCGGGCGGCTGGACGCCGGCGTCGGTTCCGGCGCGGCCGACGACCACCTGCACCGACTGGGCACGGTCGCGTTGCGTCCGCGCGCCGCCACGGCGGGCGACCGGGAGGCGCTGGCCCGCTTCCTCGCGCGGCGCACCTCGCGCAGGCCCTACGACGCGACCCTGGTGGACGAGTCCGTGATCCGGGCTGCGGCCGCCATCGCGTCGGCGGCCGGCCACCGCTTCCGCACCACCGCCGACCGGGCCACCGTCGACGAGATCGTCCGGGTCAACCAGGAGACCCTGTTCGACGACCTGCAGCACGACGCCGTGCACGACGAGATCCTGCACTGGCTGCGGTTCTCGAAGCGGCAGGCGGCCGAGTCCGGTGACGGGCTGTCGGCCGAGACGATGCTCATGCCCGGACCGGTGCTGCGGTTCGCGATGGAGCACCGCGGGCTCTGGGAGGCACCCGGCGTCGGCGGGGTCTTCAAACGCGTGTACCTGTCGACGATGCGCGGCGTCCGGCAGCTCGGGTGGCTCGAGGGACCGTTCTCGTCGCCGGCGGACTACGTCGAGGCCGGACGCACCTTCATGCGGATCTGGCTCGAGCTCACGGCACGGGGCGTCGCCCTGCACCCGTTCGGCACCGTGATCACGAACCCGCGGTCGCACGCCGCGTTCGTCGAGCGCGCCGGCGTCGACGAGTCCGACGGTCGGATGGCGTGGATGCTCTTCCGCTTCGGCCACAGCGCACCGCCACCGCTGGCGCACCGCCGACCCGCGGCGGCGATGACGATCGGGGGCGCCCGGTGAAGCGCGCGGCGGTGTTCTCGGTGGTCTGGGTCGTCGAGACGGTCGTGGCGCTGTTCATGCCGCGCGTCGGCACGCACAAGCTCCTGCTCACGCCGGGCATCGAGCCGCTCCGCTGGACCCTCGGACGCTGGCGTGCGTGGCGGACGGCCGAGCGGGCTGCGAAGCGGGTGCCCGCCTACGGGGCGTTCCTGGCGGAGGCGGGGCGTGCCTCCCGTCTGGACACACGCGGCGGCATCGCCGCAGCGATCTCGGGGCTGCCCGAGATGGACAAGGAGTCGTACGTCAAGCGGTGGAGCATCCCCGAGCGCTGCGTCGACGGTCGGCTGCCCCGGCGCGGTGTCGTCGTCGACGAGTCGAGCGGGTCGAGCGGCACGCCGACGAGCTGGGTGCGCGGCCCCGACGAACGGCAGGCGACCCGGCAGCTGCTGCAGCTCGGGTTCTCGCGGACGGCGAAGGACCTGCCGAAGCAGCCGTTCGTGCTCAACGCGTTCTCGCTCGGCGCCTGGGCCACCGGCATGAACGTGACGGCGTCGCTCACCGAGTCGTCGATGATCAAGTCGATCGGGCCGGACCGCGACAAGATCGTGCAGACGATGCGCGAGTTCGGCACCGACTTCACGTACATCATCTGCAGCTACCCGCCGTTCCTGAAGGCGCTGTTCGAGGACGACCGGCTCGACTGGAGCGAGTACACGATCGTCGCGGCGTTCGGCGGCGAGGGCATCAGCGAGAACATGCGCGCGCACATCGAGCAGTACGCGCAGGCCGTGCTCGGGTCGTACGGGGCGAGCGACCTCGAGATCAACCTCGGGATCGAGACGCCGTTCAGCGTGCAGCTGCGTCGGGCGATCGCGGCGTCGCCGGAGCTCTCCGCCGCGCTGACGAAGCAGGCCGAGTACGGCGTGCTGCCGATGGTGTTCCAGTTCAACCCGTTCGGCTACCTCATCGAGACGAACGAGCTCGGGGAGCTCGTCGTGACGATCACCCGGTCCGAGAACATCAGCCCCCGCATCCGGTACAACATCCACGACCGCGGGCACGTGGTGCGGATGCGCTCGCTGCGCCGGACCCTGCGCGAGCACGGGTTCGACGACCTCGCCGACGCCGCCGAGCTCGACCTGCCGCTGCTGTTCCACTACGGGCGGTCCGACCTGTCCGTCGACTACAACGGGGCGGTCGTCGCGCCGGACGTCGTGCGCGACGTGGTCTACGGCGACCCGGCGCTGCTCGAGGCCGTCGAGAACCACCGGCTGATCAGCTACGAGGACGACCGAGGTGACCGGCAGCTGCACATCGCGTTCCAGCTCGCGTCCGGCGCATCGGGGTTCGACGCCGACGGTGCTCGAGGCGCGGTGGTCGCCGAGCTGCGGCGGTTGAACAGGGACTTCTCGAACGCGATCCGGACGGCGCCGCCGGGCACGCTGCCGACCGTGGCGTTCTACCCGTACCGCACCGGACCCTTCCGCGAGGACGGCCGCAAGCTCAAGAACGAGTACGTGTGGCAGCTGCCGGCCGGTTCGGTGGACGAGTGGGACCTCGACCTGGCGTGGACCGCCCCGAAGGAGGCCTGACGTGCCGCGGAACCCTCGTGCGTGGCTGGAGCGGCTGCGGGACGGCCGCTTCGTCGACCCGGTGCCGCTCCGTGTGGCGAGCCTCGTCGCGGTGGCGGTCGGGACCGCAGCGTGCGTGGCGTTCCACACCGAACCGACGATCAGCGCGATCGCGGCCTCCGTCATCATCACGGGCGTGGTGGTGGTCGTGCCGAACCTGTGGTTCCCGTACGCCGACCGCGCGACGGCGCGACGGGTGCACGAGGTCGGTGGGCTGCCGATCCGGCTCTGGCTGCCGGTGCGGCGTTGGGCATCCGGACAGCGCGCCGTCGGGGTGCCGACGTCGCTGCCGGTGGTGTGGACGGTCGACGACGCGGGCCTGCACGGGTGGGCGCCCGAGGAACCGGAGCCGGTGTCGACCGTGCTGTGGTCGGACGTGACGTCGATCGACGTGGGCGAGTACCGGCCTCCGTGGTACCCGACGTTCACGATGTCCTGCCTCCGCCTCGAGACCGTCCACGGGCCGGTCCGACTGCGTGCCCGGTACGGCCTCGGGAGCATCGGCGGCGGCTCCGACCGGCACGACCGCCAGCTGGTTCGCGCGCTCCGGGCCGTGCACCCTCCGGAGCCGCGACCGGTCCCGCGGGGGAGCGCTGTCGGGCTACCGGGCGACTGAGGGCGCGGCGTCGCCTGACGCGGCGTCGCCGGGCGCGGCGCGGGTCAGCGGTACTGCGGCGGCCAGTCGAAGGGCGGCGGCAGGTGCGGGACCTCGCCGATCGTCGTGACGTCGAGCACGACCTCGCGGCGGTTCGTCAGCGCGATGGAGCGCGGGTCGCCGATGAACCTGCGGCCGTCGACCCACACCGTCAGCTCGCCACGGAGCCCGCCGACGTGCGCGGGGCCGAGCGAGACGCCCCACTCGTCGAAGAACTGCCCGAGCGTGAAGGTCTGCCGGGTGGGGGACTCGACGTGCAGGATGCCCGAGGTGTCGTGCGTGTGCAGCTGCGCGGCGAACCGTCGGGTGTCCGAGTGCCCGACGTTCGCCGGCACCGTCACGGGGACGTCGCCGTCGAGGATCGTCAGGTGGGTGTGCACGTGCTCGGCGAGTCGCTCGCCCCAGACGTTGCGCAGTCCGGCGTCGGCCGCGTGCTCGGCGAGGGCCGTCGGCGCGGGCCACGGGGGAGCGGACCGCGAGGTGCCGTCCGCCGGTGCCGTCCCGCCCGCGATGAGCGCCAGGACCGTGAGGGCCGCGAGCGCTGCGCCGACGGCCGCCGGCTTCACCACCGGTCGTGCACGGCGGCGCGGAACCACTCGTCGTACAGCTCGCGGACGGTCTCGTCGAGGCCCGGGACCTCGGGCAGCGAGCCCGCGCCGGCGTTCGACCGGGCCTGCTCCGGGTTGCGTGCGCCGGGGATCGCCGCGGTCACGCCGTCCTGGGCGATGATCCACGCGAGCGCGGCCTGCGGGACCGAGACACCATCGGGCAGCGATGCCGCGAAGGCCTGAGCGGCGCGCACCCCGTCCTCGAAGTCGACGCCGCTGAAGGTCTCGCCCTGGTCGAACGCCTCGCCGTGGCGGTTGTAGTTGCGGTGGTCGCCCTCGGCGAAGGACGTGTCCGCCGTGTACTTGCCGGACAGCAACCCCGATGCCAGCGGGACGCGCGCGAGGATGCCGACCCGCGCCTCCTGGGCCGCCGGCAGCACGCGGTCGAGCGGCTTCAGACGGAACGCGTTGAGGATGATCTGGACGGCGGCGACGCCGGGGCGGGCGATCGCGGTGAGGGCCTGGTCGGCGGTCTCGACGCTGACGCCGTAGGCGGCGACCGAGCCGTCGGCGACGAGCGCGTCGAGGGCGTCGTACACGGCGTCGTCGGCGACGACCTCGGTCGGCGGGCAGTGCAGCTGGACGAGGTCGAGGGTGTCCTGCCGCAGGTTCCGGCGCGAGCGGTCGACCCACTCGCGGAAGTTCGCGGCGACGTAGTTGGACGGGACCTGGTCGGCGCGACGGCCCATCTTCGTCGTGATCGTCAGCGGGACGTCGGGGTTGGCCGCCCGCCACGCGCCGATCAGCTGTTCGCTCCGGCCGTCGCCGTAGACGTCGGCGGTGTCGAACAGCGTGACGCCGGACTCGACGGACGCGTCCATGACGGCGTTCGCGTCGGCGTCGGAGACCGGGCCCCAGTCACCGCCGAACTGCCAGGTGCCGAGGCCGACGACGGACACGGGGCGGCCGGTACGGCCGAGGGTGCGACTCTGCATGACGGCGAGCGTACCCAGGTCGGTGCCGGGCGGGATCAGGTGGGGGTGGCGACGCCGCGGCCGAGCAGTCGTTTGGCGGCCCGGGCGCGGGGGATCACCCAGAGTGCGCTCCACAGGCCGAGGCCGATCCAGAGCAGGATCAGCATCGTCGTGATGACCGGTCCGTGCTGGTCCCGCATCGACCACGTCATCAGGATCCAGATCGTCGAGAGCACGATCTTGCCCCAGCCGGCGACCTCGCGCTCGGCCTGGGCCTGCACGAGGGGGATCCACTCGGCGGCCGGCACGGTCGGGGGCACCTCGCCGTCGAGCACCCAGTTGCGGACGACGACGCTCCGGTCGTACCCGCCCTCGGCGCGCCAGGAGCGGAGCTGCAGGACGACGGCGATCGCGATGCCCACCGCTGCCGCCGGGACGCCGAGGCCGACGAGGAGGGCCGGGGTCGGTTCCGTCCACGACGACGCCACGAGGACGACGAGCACGACGGCGAAGGCGGCACCGGTCGCACCGGCACCGAGCAGCCGCAGGCGGCCGGCCTCGTCGAGGACTCCGACTCCGTTCACGGGGATGACGCTACCCGGCGACGACCGGGATCTCCCGGGGCGGCCGCTGTGCATCCGGCCCGTGGGGTCCCGTGGCCGGGCAGCGGTGCGCTGGCGGCGTCGAACCACGGATCCGACATCGAACCGGGACCAGGCGGTTGTTCGATGTCGGATTCGTGGTTCGACGGGGAGCGCGGTGCCCGGGGACGCGGGTCGCGCGGGACGCGGCGCGAGCGTCAGCCCTGCGCGAGCAGCCAGCACATGCCGGCCGCGGCGAACGCCATCGCCCAGCTCACCAGGCTACCGATGAGGAAGTACTCGGCCTGGTACCCGGTCGTCTCGCGGCGGATCTCCGGGAAGCGGACGATGCCCTTGGCCGCGATCAGTGCCGCGACCACGGGGAAGGCCCCGACCAGCGAGAAACCGGCGAGCAGCAGGCGCTCGATCGGGCCGATCATGCGGCCGCCCTGCAGCAGGACCGTGCCCTCGCTGCCGTCGCCGTCCGCAGCGGTACGGGCGTCGCCACTGGGTCGTCGGGCGAACAGCCGCCACGCCGGCCCGCCCTCGACTGACTGGCTGACGGTGTCGGGGGAGAGCCCGGGCGGGAGGGCCTGGGCGACGACGACGTTGGCCGAGTCGACCAGGAACAGCGCTGCTCCGACGCCGCCGACGATCGCGGCGAGCGGGACGGCGGCGATGAACGCCGGCGCGGAACTGCGCTGCCACTCGACGACGAACCCCGACGGATCGACGGACGGGACCGTCAGCAGCAGCACGGCGAGCGCGACCGCGAGCAGGACCGACGGCCACGAGCCCGAACGGCGCCACCAGACCCGTCGCGGCGTCGTCGAGGGTCGGGCGTCGGTCGGCCGCACCGGCGTCGTCGTGGCGATCCACAGGGCGGCGAGCACGATCGCGGTGGCCACCGCCCCGACGGGGAGGCCGAGGCCCGGCACTGCGACGACGGCCACCCCGATCCACAGCAGCAGGACCACGATCACGGTCAGGATGCGGCGTGGTGCGGCGTCGGTGCCGGTCCGGGTGCGCACGACGTCGGCCGTCCCGATCAGGGCGAGGAGGACCCCGGCGAGCATCAGCGGCCCCCGTCCCCGAGGACCCGCAGGCCCTCGACCAGTGCGGCGACGCCCGACTTCTGCACGGACTGGGACACCGCCGACGGGGTGATGCCCTCGTCAGCAGCGATCTGCGCCTGGGTCCGGCCCTGGACCAGCCCGAGGGCGATCCGCCGCGCACGGGGTGTCAGGCGCGCGACGACGTGGTCGCGGCTCAGGAAGTAGGCGTTCACGAGTCGCTCCGTCGGTCCGTGGCGGTCCTCGGCGTCGTGGTACCAGGCCCGGAGGAACGCGGTCCGGCCGTCCTCGCGCCGGTGGGTCTCGTTGATGGCGTCGCGTGCGGACCACCACCCGGGGCCGTCCTGCAGGGGACCGACCGCACCCGTGCCGATCGTCTGCACCGTGCCGCGCCCGATCCCGAACCGGATCTGCACGGTCAGCGGGAGGGCGAGGATCGCGGCCGTGGTCGCGACGAGTGCGTCGCTCAGCGTGGCGTAGATCACCTGGAACTCGTCGCCGACGGTGGCGCGCAGCGGATCGACCGCCTCGACCGCTGGGGTACCGTCGAAGGCGCGCTCGACCTCGAGCTGGGCCGCTGCACGGTCGTCGAGGGTGCGGGAGTCGACGAGGTCGACGATCACCGCGATCACGGGGTCGGAGTGCACGTGTTAAGGATACGACTTCACATCGCCGAAAGTAAGCCTGTGGCTGAACATCGGGCGGGGTGTCCGACGCCGTAGACTCGACGTGAGGGCCTTTAGCTCAGCTGGTAGAGCGCCACGTTTACACCGTGGATGTCGTCGGTTCGATCCCGGCAGGGCCCACCGGAATGCAGACGCGACCGCCTGCGGGACGGGAGGCGCGGCGCGGCCCCGCACCGCGCCTCCCGTCCGCCACCTGGTGACGGTTCCCGCTCAGGAGACCTGACCGGCGCGCGCGCCGGCCCACAGGTCGACGTCCGCGATCCCGACGGAGTGCTCGTCGATGGTGCGGAGCTCCTCGTCGGTGAAGGAGGTGTTCGCCAGGGCGGCGACGTTGTCCTCGACCTGGGACACGCGCGAGGCGCCGATGACGAGCGACGTGACCCGCTCGTCGCGGAGCGCCCAGGCCAGCGCGAGCTGCGCGAGGGACTGGCCGCGTGCGGCGGCGACGTCGTTCAGGGCACGGAGGTGGGCGACCACCTCCGGTGTGATGCTCGACGCGTCGAGGGACTTGCCGGCGGCGGCGCGGGAGTCCTCCGGGACGCCGTCGAGGTACTTGCCGGTCAGGAGCCCCTGCGCCAGCGCGGTGAAGCCGATGACGCCGAAGCCGAGTTCGCTCGCGGCGTCGAGCAGCCCCTCGGTCTCGATCCAGCGGTTCAGCATCGAGTACGAGGGCTGGTGGATGAGCAGGGGCGTGCCGAGGTCGCGCAGGATCGCAGCGGCCTGGCGGCTGCGCTCGGCGTCGTACGACGAGATGCCGACGTAGAGCGCCTTGCCCTGCTGGACCGCGGTGTGCAGGGCGCCCATCGTCTCCTCGAGCGGGGTGGACGCGTCGAGGCGGTGCGAGTAGAAGACGTCCACGTAGTCGAGGCCCGTGCGCTGCAGCGACTGGTCGAGGGAGGCGAGGACGTACTTGCGGGAGCCGCCGCCCTGGCCGTAGGGGCCGGGCCACATGTCCCAGCCGGCCTTCGTCGACACGATCATCTCGTCGCGGTACGGCCGGAAGTCCTCACGCATGAGGCGCCCGAAGTTGACCTCGGCGGCACCGTAGGGCGGCCCGTAGTTGTTCGCGAGGTCGTGGTGGGTGATGCCGAGGTCGAAGGCACGGCGGCTCACGGCACGCTGCGTCTCGAAGGCGACGTCGTCGCCGAAGTTGTGCCAGTAGCCGAGCGAGAGCAGCGGCAGGTCGAGGCCGGAGTTCCCGGTACGGCGGTAGGGCATCGTGTCGTAGCGGTCGCTGCTGGCGGTGTAGGTCATGCCGTCCATCGTGGCAGGACGCGCGGACCCGTCGTTCAGGACGCGGTGATCACGTTCGGCGCGAAGCGGCACCAGTAGTCGGTGATGGGACCGTCGGACTCGCGGATGCCGACGCCGAACGACTCGCCGTCCACCACCCAGGAACCGAGGACCGGGTGGTTGTGGCCGCGTGACCCGGGGAAGTCCGGCAGCTCGTGGTACTGCTGCCACACCCGTTCGCCGCCGGTGCCGGCGCGGCGGTACTCCGAGCCGTTCGTCGTCACCGAGCCGTCCGCGCGGTGCACGGCGATGCCGTCGCCCTCGCGCCCGAACACCGGCTTCACGACGAAGTCCGTCATGCCGTTCGGGCCGTCGGCGAACGCCGGCAGCAGGTTCTCGTGGCCCGGGAACAGCCGCCAGAGCGCGACCAGCAGCAGCTTGTTCGACAGGAACATCTTCCACGCGGGCTCGTACCACCGGCCGAGGCGGCCGCGGTCGCTGACGAGGAACGCGCCGAACTCCTGGTCGCCCTCGGCGCGGTCGTCCCCGGAGACGAGGTCCTCCCACGGGTAGAGCTTGAACAGGTTCCGGATGACCGGGTACTGCGTGCCGTCCTCGTCGCCGGGCAGCGTGAAGACGCTCCGCGACGAGCCGACGGGCTCGGCGTTGCCCACGAACTGCCGGGCGACCGCGTGCCACCCGATGTCCTTCATCTCGATGCCGGTGTGCTCCCACCCGGCCTCGCCGGCGAGGTCCCGCATGTACGCGACGGTGTTCCAGTCCTCGCCGGCGGTGTCGAGGTCGGAGTGGGCGACGAAGAGCCGGCCGCCCTCCTCGGCGCGGAGCGATGCGTGGAGCAGGGTGCGCCAGCGGGCGACCATCGCCTCGTGGATGCCGTTCCACTGGTCGGTGTCGGCGGGCAGCGTCCCGTCGGCGATGCGGTCCTGCAGCCAGTGCCACTGCGTGACCGAGGCCTCGATGAGCCCGGTGGGGGTGTCGCCGTTGTACTCGAGCATCTTCGCGGGGGAGCCGTCGCCCGCGTACGCCAGGTCGAAGCGGGCGTACACGTCCGGTTCGCCCTGCTCGAGCGACCACGCGGCGAGGTCGAAGCCCTCGCGGGTGAGCCCGAGGGTGCCGAGTTCGCCGGACGCGAGGTACCGGGCTGCCTCGAGGCACATGCGGTGCAGCTCCTCGGTCTGCCGTTCGAGCGCCTCGACCTCGGGCAGCGCGAACACGTACGCCGCGCCGTCGTTCCAGTACTCGACCGCGGTGCCGTCCTCGCGCACCGACCGTGAGTAGATGAGGCCGGTCTGCTGGATCCGTCGCTGCCAGTCCGGGCGCTCGGCGAACTCGACGCGCTCCATCAGCCGCCGAACCCGCCGTGCTCGCCGGACCCGCCGAAGCCGCCCTTCGTCACCGAGCTGCCACGGGACGAGATGCCCGACTCCGCGGTCTTGCCCGACGGGAGGCTGGCGGTGCCGCCCGACACGGCGTCGCCGACGGCCGGGACCTTCGTCGAGCGGCTGCCGCTGAGCGGGAGGTAGTACCAGCCGGCGTGCCCGCCGTGGTTGTTGCAGTCGTCGTCCGGCAGGCGCTTCTGCGTCGAGTTGTCGCGGCAGATCTTCGCGTAGTCGCTGTCGACCCCGGACCCCTCCCCGCAGCCGGTCAACGACGCGGCGAGGGCTGCGACGACCCCGATCGAGACGACACGGGACGCACGACGACGAACACTCACGAACGGGAACAGTACCGGGGCGGGCGGCACCGTTCCGGCTCGACACCGCCTTCGCAGCGCGACCTGTCCGTTCGCTCAGCTCCCGCGACACCGCGTCCGCCATGCTCGGGACATGGAGTGGTGGTCGGTCGTCGTCGCGATCGTGGGCGGGTTCGTCATCGTGTGGGGCGTCGTGGTGATCGCCCTGGTGGTCGCCGCACGTCGATCTGGTGACGGCCTCCGGCTGGTCGAGGCGCTCCGGCTCGTCCCCGACGTCGTGCGGCTGGTCCGGCGGCTCGTCGCCGACCCGACGGTGCCGCGGGGTGTGCGCGTCGCCCTGGTCGCACTCCTCGGGTACCTGCTGCTGCCGATCGACCTCGTGCCGGACTTCGTGCCGGTGATCGGGTACCTCGACGACGCGATCGTCGTCGCGCTCGTGCTCCGGTTCGTCACGCGGCGGGCGGGTGCGGCGGCGGTGGACCGGCACTGGCCGGGTACGCCGGAAGGGCTGCGTGCCGTGCGCGCCGCGGTGGGCCTGTCGGGGTCGTGACCAGGCCGAGACCCGGCCGGGAACGGGCCCGGGGCCCGGGGCGTGCGCGTGGGAACGCGCGCTGGCGTGGGCGTGGGCGTGGTCCTTCGCGCAGCGCGCGCGACGGTGGTCCGATCGACCCCGTCAGTCCGACGCGGGAGCGAGTTCCTGCGCCCGTGCTGCCGGGACGCCGAGGACGAGGAGGCTGGTGGTGACCGCGGCCCGCAGATCGAGTGCATCGGCGGCACCCGCTGCATCGGCGGCACCCGCTGCACCGCCGGCATCCGCTGCACCGCCGGCATCCGCTCCGTCGCCGGCATCAGGCGCGTCCGGTGCCGTCGGGCGGCTGTCGTCGGCGATGGCGAAGACGGTCGCTGAGGCGATCTGCCCGAGGGCGATCGCCGGGAGGTGCCGCCCGAAGACCCCGTCGTCCTGACCCCGCTGGACGAGCACGGCGAGACGCCGGTCCACCGCCCCGAGCAGGGCGTGGATCTCGTCGCCCTGCTGCCCACGACGGAGCGCCAACAGCACCCGGTACCGGTGAGCGAGCGGCCAGAGGTCGGTGACGAACTGCGCCCACGCGGCGTCGGCGGGCGATCCGTCGACGTCGGCGTGCGCGAGGATGGCGCCGATCTCCGCTCCCGCTCGCTCGGCCAGCGTGCGGACGAGGTCGGTGCGGGCCGGGAAGTGCCCGTAGACGGTGCGGCGGACCACTCCGGCGGCCCGTGCGACCTCGCCCATGCCGGCATCCGGTCGCCGGCCGAGGAGTTCGCGGGCGACGTCGAGGATCCGGTTCCGTGTCTCGTCCATCGCGAGGTCGCGTGCGGATCCGGAAGCCATGCACCGATCATTGCACACTGCTGTGCAATGGGTTACGGTTCCGGTGTTCGTTGCACAACCGTGTGCAACGAACTGCCGCACACTCATCGCGAGGACCACAGACCATGACCGCATCCACCGCCGTCCGCCCGTTCCGCGTCGACGTCCCGCAGGCGGACGTGGACGACCTCCGCGCCCGTCTGGCCAGGACCCGGTGGCCCGACCCGGAGACCGTGCCGGACTGGTCCCAGGGCGTCCGGTCGGAGAACCTGCGGGCCCTCGTGCACCACTGGCTGCACGACCACGACCCCGTGCGGTTCCAGGAGCGGCTGAACCGGTCCCCGCAGTTCCGTACCGAGATCGACGGACTCGACATCCACTTCCTGCACGTCCGGTCCGCCGAACCCGGAGCGATGCCGCTCCTCCTCAGCCACGGCTGGCCGGGCTCGGTCCTGGACTTCGTCGACCTCATCGGTCCGCTGACCGACCCGGCCGCGCACGGTGGTGACCCTGCGGACGCCTTCGACGTGGTCGTGCCGTCGCTGCCCGGGTTCGGGTTCTCCGGCAAGCCGACGACCACGGGGTGGGACGCCGATCGCACGGCCACGGCGTGGGCCGAGCTGATCCGGCGACTCGGGTACACCCGGTGGGTGGCACACGGCGGGGACTGGGGATCCGTGGTGACGACCGCACTCGCGGCGGCGCGCCCGGAGGGGCTGGCGGGCATCCACCTGAACACCCCGTACGCCGTCCCCGAGACGATCCCGGACGAGCGCACGCCCGAGGAGCAGCACGCGGTCGACTCCCTCGCGCGCTACGCGGGACCGCTCGGCGGGTCGAACCACCTGCAGGGCACGAAGCCGCAGACGCCGGGGTTCGCCCTCGCGGACTCACCGGTGGGGCAAGCAGCGTGGATCTACGAGAAGTTCCAGTCGAAGACGGACAACAAGGGCCTCGCCGAGCAGGCCATCGACGTCGACGACATCCTCGACACGATATCGCTGTACTGGTTCACGAACTCCGCCGCGTCCTCCGCCCGGATCTACTGGGAGAACCGCCGCGCCACGATGGCGGGCCCGGTGCTGCACCTCCCCGTCGCCGTGACGGTGTTCCCGCGGGACATCCCGCTCCTGCCGCGCACGTGGATCGAGGCCGCCTACCCGGACCTCGTCCACTACGGCGAGGCACCGCGCGGGGGGCACTTCGCGGCACTCGAGCAGCCCGAGGTCCTCGTCGACGAGCTCCGCAGCGGGCTGCGCGGGCTGCGTCGCTGAGGACAGACCGGCCCGGACCGGGTCGGATCAGACGGTCCGGCGCGTCGCGACCGCGGCCCTCACGACCGCGGTCGCGGACGACCGGACTCCCCACACACCGCTCAGCATGCTCCGGTCGCCCCGTGGGTGCATCCTCCGGAGGGATGAAAAGCTGATGGCCACTCAGCGAGCGCTGCGGCCCTCGACCCGCACCGGGTCGGACTGGAGGCACGGTTCGGGCCCGCACCGCGCCTCCAGGCCGTCACCCGCTCGCGTTCACCGCCCCAGCTGCGCGCGCAGGTAGGGCGCGGTCCGACTCGTGGCGGACGCCGCGACCGCGGCCGGCGTGCCGGCGGCGACCACCTGCCCGCCCGCGTCCCCGCCGGCGGGACCCATGTCGATGACGTGGTCGGCCGCCGCGACGACGTCCATGCTGTGCTCGACGACCACGACCGTGTTGCCGGCGTCCGTGAGCCGCGACAGCTGCTCGGACAGCAGCTCGACGTCGGCGGGGTGGAGGCCGGTGGTCGGCTCGTCGAGCAGGTAGAGCGTGTGGCCGGACCGGGCGCGCTGCAGTTCGGTGGCGAGCTTGATGCGCTGCGCTTCGCCGCCGGACAGCTCCGGGGCGGGCTGTCCGAGTCGGAGGTAGCCGAGACCGACCTGGCGCAGCGTCTCGAGCCCGCGCGCCGCGGCCGGGAGGCCGGCGAGGAACGGTGCCGCCTCGTCGACGGTCATGCCGAGCACGTCGGCGATGCTCGCGCCGTCCCACCGGACCTCGAGCGTCTCGGCGTTGTACCGGGCACCGTGGCACTCCGGGCACGGCGCCCAGCTGCCGGGCAGGAAGAGCAGCTCGACGGAGACGGACCCCTCGCCCTGGCACACCTCGCACCGGCCGCCCGCGACGTTGAACGAGAACCGTCCGGCGCCCCAGCCGCGCTCCCGTGCGGCATCGGTGGCGGCGAAGGCCTGGCGGACGGCGTCGAACAGGCCCGTGTAGGTGGCGAGGTTCGACCGGGGCGTGCGGCCGATCGGCTTCTGGTCGACCTGGACGACCCGGGTCACGAGCGGGTGCGAGGCGCCCTCGGTGGCCAGGACGCCACCGACGAGCGAGGACTTCCCGGAGCCGCTCACCCCGGTCACCGCAGTGAGGACCCCGAGCGGGACGTCGACGTCGAGACCGTGCAGGTTGTGCAGCGTCACGTCGCGGAGCGCCAGGGTGGCGACCGGCTCCCGCGGTGTGCGGGCGGCAGGTGGGCCGGCCGGGTGGAGGAACCGCCGCGTCACCGACTCCTCGACGTGCTGGAGGCCGTCGACGGGACCGCTGTACAAGACGGTGCCGCCACCGGAGCCCGCGCCAGGCCCGACGTCGACGATCCAGTCGGCGCGGCGGACGATGCTCATGTCGTGCTCGACCACGAAGACGCTGTTGCCGCCGGCGCGGAGGTCGTCGAGCACCTGCACGAGGGACTCGGCATCGGCGGGGTGCAGACCGGCACTCGGCTCGTCGAGGACGTACACGACACCGAACAACCCGGAGCGGAGCTGCGTCGCGATCCGGAGCCGCTGCGTCTCACCGGGGGAGAGCGTCGGCGTCGACCGGTCGAGCGCGAGGTACCCGAGCCCGAGGCCGAGCAGGACGTCGAGGCGCGTGACGAGGTCACCCGCGATCGCCACGGCCACCTCGGTGTGCTCGCCCGAGGACGCACGGGATGTCGCCGCCGAGGCGTCCGTGATCGCGGCGATCGGTCGGAGCACGTCGGCGAGCGCCGTGATCGGCAGCGCGTTGAGGTCGGCGATGCTGTGCCCGCCGACCGTCACGGCGAGGGCCGCCCGGGTGAGCCCGGTGCCGCCGCACAGGCCGCACGGCCCGGACTCGACGTACTGCAGGGCCTTGGCACGCTGGGTCTCGCTCTGGGAGTCCGCGAGGGTGTGCAGCACGAACTGTCGGGCGCTCCAGAACCGACCACGGTAGGGCTTGGCGACCCGGTCGCGCTTCGGGTGCACCTCGACCACCGGCTGCTCCTCGGTGAAGAGCAGCCAGTCGCGGTCGGCGCGGGGGAGGTCCCGCCACGGCCGGTCGATGTCGTAGCCGAGCACCGCCGTCACGTCGCGGAGGTTCTTGCCCTGCCAGGCGCCGGGCCACGCGGTGATCGCGCCGTCGCGGATGCTGAGCGAGTCGTCGTGGACCGCGGACGCCTCGGTGACCTCGTGCGCGGTGCCGAGTCCGTGGCAGCGGGGGCAGGCCCCGGCGGCGGTGTTCGGCGAGAACGAGTCGGACTCGAGCCGGTCGGCTCCCGGCGGGTAGGTGCCGGCGCGGGAGAAGAGCATGCGCATCGAGTTCGACAGGGTCGTCAGCGTGCCCACGGTGGAGCGGGCACTCGGCGCACCGCGGCGCTGCTGCAGGGCGACGGCCGGGGGGAGTCCCGTGATCGACTCCACGTGCGGGGTGGACCCCTGCGCGATGAGCCGCCGGGCGTACGGCGCGACGGACTCGAGGAACCGGCGCTGCGCCTCGGCGAACACGGTGCCGAACGCGAGGCTCGACTTGCCGGAGCCGGAGACGCCGGTGAAGGCGACGATGCGGTCGCGAGGGATGTCGACGTCCACGTCCTGCAGGTTGTGCTCGCGGGCGCCGCGGACGCGGATGTACTCGTCGGGGCGGGGGTCGGGCATCCTCACGATGCTAGGCCGAGGCGGCTGGGTGCTCGGGTGCCGGTGGCGGGCGGGGACCGTCCGGTGCTGGTGGTGTGCGGGGACCGTCCGGTGCTGGTCGTGTGCCGGGAGCGTCCGGTGCTGGTGGTGGGCGGGGACCGCCCGGACGTCATCCCGACCGGCGTCGGTCCGCCGCCGCCAGTGCCCGGCGCATCCGCTCCGCGTCGCCGGCCGCCCACCCGCCGGAACTCGCCAGCGGCAACTCCGTCATGTGCCGACGCAGGTGCTCCGGGTAGTCCCGCACGACCCGGTCGGGGTCGTCCCGCACCGTGGCGTACAGCGCGGGGCCGTCCGCGTAGAACAGGTCGGCGACGACCAGCCGGCCGTCCGAGCCGCGCATCACGTTCGCCGGGTTGTCGTCGAGCGGACCCCACCACGGCTGCTCCCGGGCACCACGCGCGTGCACGGCGTCGATGTGCTCGGCGAGCGCCGCCACGTCCGGCTCCCGTGCACGGATCGACCGGTGGAAGGCCGCCCCCTCGGCCGCGGACACCGGCGCGAGGTACTCCATCACCGTGAGGTCGGACCCACCCTCGAGCACGCGGTGGTCGACCAGCACGGGGACCTGACGGGTGTGCGCCGCCACACGGTAGAGCATCGCCGAGTACGGCCCGGCGGGGTCGAACGGGCTGACCCGAGCCGCGAGTCGACCGGAGGGGGAACGGAACGCGCACGCCCAGTCCCCGGTGCCGCACGGCGTCCACCCGAGGCCCTCGAGTGTCCGGACCACCTCGGTCCACGGCATCTCGGCGGTGAGGTGCTCGTCGTACGCGTCGTCGCTGTCCACCGCCCCATCCTGCACGACCCGCCCACGGGCTTCCGCGCGCGCCGACGGTCTGGGACGATCGACGCGACACGGACGACGGCGCCCGTGCACCATCCGCGAGGAGTCCACAATGACCGTCCGACTCAACCCGTACATCGGCCTCCGCGACCAGGCCCGTGACGCGCTCGACTTCTACCACGGCGTCTTCGGCGGCGAACTCACCGTCAACACCTTCGGCGAGGCCGGGATGGCACAGGACCCCGCCGACGCCGACAAGGTCATGCACGGCCAGCTCGAGGGCGAGAACGGTCTGCTGCTCATGGCTTCCGACGCACCGACCGGCATGGAAGGTCCCGACGTCAGCAACATCTCGGTGTCCCTGAGCGGTGACGACGAGGACGCCCTCACGCGCTACTGGAACGGGCTCGCCGACGGGGCGAAGACGATCATCGAACCCCTCACGAATGCCCCGTGGGGCGACACGTTCGGCATGGTCACCGACCGCTTCGGCGTGACCTGGCTCGTCAACATCAGCGGCGCGGCGGGCTGATCGCGTCCGCCGGGGCGCTCGCCGGGATCGGCCACCGGGGGACCCAGCACCGGACGCGTGCGGCGTAGCGCCGGAAGTCGTCGCCGAACCGGTGGTCGAGGTCGGCCTCTTCGAGCGGGCGGACGACGCAGTTCCAGACGATCGACCCGGCGAGCGCGTACACGACGACCATCCACGAGGTGAGCAGGAGCCCGACGGCGACGCCCTGGGCGATCCCGGCGAGCGCCATCGGGTTGCGCACCGATCGGTACGGACCGGCGATCACGAGCCGGTTCGGCATCGCGGACGGCAGCGGGGTCCCGGCGCCCTGCGTCGACATCGCCGCGGCGGACGCGATGCCGAGCGCACTCGCGGCGACGAGTGCGACGGCTCCGGTGACGACAGCGGTGGTCAAGAAGCCGTCGGGCAGCGTCGCGTGGAGCCGCCAGCGGTGCTCGGCGGCGGCGATGACGAGCGGCAGCACCCCGAGGAAGAGCCCCCAGAAGACGGTGATCTGCAGGACGGTGCCGAGGACGTGGCGGCGGCGACCCGCGTCGGGGTCGGCGGTCCGGAACCGCAGCGGGCCGGTCGTCAGCCACTCGGTCGGGACCCGGCCGAGCACGACGAGCGCCAGGGCGAGGGCGGACCCGACGGTCGCGCCGATCATCACGATCACACCGGCACCGGCCTCGGTCGTCGCGGTGGCCCAGACGGCCAGGGCGGCCAGGACCAGCGCGGTCCACCCGGTCGTGACCACCGCGGCGGCGCGACTGCCGGCCGCTGCGAGCGCCGATGCCACGACGAAGAGCGGGACGTCGAACACCGCGACGACGACGGGGTCGAGCGAGCCGAGGGTCGCCGACCGGACCCCGGGGAGGGTGCACACCGCGATCCACCAGAGGGCCCCCGCGACCGACTGGACCGCGAAGTACCGTCGGCCCCAGGACATGCGAGCACGGTAGCAGTGCGGGATCCCGGCAGCGGACACCGCAAGAATCGCGCAACGCCCCGGTCCCCGCGTTGTCGACCGTGCTCGAGCCGACCTACCGTTCCGGCTGTGTGCGAGGACGCACACGTCCCCCTGCGAGACCTGGAGGCGGCATGTCCGCACGCACCGCATCTCCGTCCACGTTCGGCTCACGGCTGCGCGACGACGTCGTCCACGCCCGCGAGTACACGCTGTTCACGCTGCTGCTCGGGTCGCCGTTCCTACCGCGTGCGGTACGCCGGTTGATCGCGTCCGCCGCGGGCGCCGACCTCGCGTCGAGCCCCGGTCCGCTGTTCTCACTGACGGGGGACCCGAAGAACCTCGTGGTCGGCCGGGGCGTGTACTTCAACCGGAACGTCACGGTCGAGGCCGTCGCGCCGGTCCGGATCGGCGACCACACCGCGATCGGGATGCAGGTGCTCGTGATGACGAGCCACCACGAGATCGGCGACGACGGGGCGTGGAGCGAGACCGCCTCGGGCCGGTCGGTCGACATCGGCGAGCGGGTCTGGATCGGTGGGCGTGCCGTCGTGCTGCCCGGGACGGTCATCGAGGACGACGTGGTGGTCGCGGCCGGGGCGGTCGTCCGGGGGCGGCTCACCTCCCACGGGGTCTACGCCGGGGTGCCGGCGCGGCGGATCCGCGAACTCGGCGTCCCGGGCGCAGCCCCCGCACCTGCGGCCGCCGCGGCGGCGACGCCCGCGGTCCCGGCCGCAGGCGTCGCTCCGGCGGTCAGTCCTGCCGGTTGATCTGGCCCAGCCAGCGCCCGAACGACGGCTTGCGCTCGTCGTGCAGGACGGAGACCGTCGTCGCCGGCGTGCAGCTCCGCTGGACGTCGACGGCCGTGCTCTCGTGGAGGTCGTGGCTCATGGTGTGCTCCTTCGCGTTCGGTGGTGGATGAGACACCCGGGACGCCCGTTCCATTCCCGGGTGCGTGCAGCCCGTGGGCCGTGCCGGGTCAGGGCGTCACCATGCCGCCGTTCACGTTGAGGGTCTCCCCGGCGACGTAGCTCGACTCGTGCGAGGCGAGGAACACGTAGGCGGGCGCGAGTTCGGCCGGCTGCCCGGCGCGGCCCATCGGCGACTCGCTCGACCCGAACTCGGGCAGCGACTCCGGGTCGACGCCGCCGCTCGGCTGCAGGACGGTCCAGGTGGGTCCGGGCGCCACGATGTTCACCCGGATCCCACGCTCGACGAGTGCCTGCGACAGCCCCTTCGAGAGGTTGTTGATCGCGCCCTTCGACGCCGCGTAGTCGAGCCGGTCCGGAGCGGGCGCGTACGCCTCCATCGACGCCGTCGTGGTGATCGTCGACCCCGGCTGCAGGTGGGGGAGCGCAGCGCGGACCAGGCGGAACAGCCCGAACACGTTGACGTCGAACGTCGCCTCGAACTGCTCGTCGGTGAGGTCCTCGACCTCGGGCTGCCAACGCTGCTTGCCGGCCACGCTCACGAGCGCGTCGAGGCCGCCGAGTCCCGCGACGGCCTGCTCGACCAGCGTGGTCGCGTAGGACCGGTCGCGCAGGTCACCTGGTACCGCGACGGCCGTCCGGCCCGCGGCGCGGATCTGCTCGATGACGTGGTCCGCGTCGGACTGCTCCTCCGGGAGGTACGCGAGCGCGACGTCTGCACCCTCGCGGGCGAACGCGATGGCGACGGCGCCACCGATACCGGAGTCCGCGCCGGTGATCAGCGCCTTCCGACCGGCGAGCCGGCCGGTTCCCCGGTAGGTCTCCTCACCGAGGTCCGGTACCGGCCGCATGCGGCTCTGGAGGCCCGGCTCGGCTTGCGTCTGCGGCTCCGGCTGGACGTCGGGGTAGCGGGTACGCGGGTCGGCTGGCTCGTACTGGTCGCGGGGCATGGTGCGGGTCCTCTCATCGGTTCCCTCCCACAGAACCGGACGGCATCTGGACCGCCGCCCAGGAGTGCGGTGTCCGGTCAGCGCCGCGCGCGACGGCGGGGTGCGACACCGTCGCTCTTGTCGGTCGCGTGGAACGCCTCGACGAGCTGCGCGACGAGGTCCGGCTGCTCGACGACGAGGCCGTGCGTCGCCCTCGGGACGACCGCCAGCTCGCCGTCCGGCAGCGCCTCGAGCATCTGGGCGAGGTGGTCGAGCCGCACCTCGTCGTCGTCCCCGCACAGGATGAGGACCGGGACGGCGAGGCCGCCCAGCTGCGCCACCGTCACCGCGGGTTCCGCCGTGTGCAGCACCCGCGACTTGACGGTGACGACCTCCCAGTGCTCCGGAGGATCGGGGGACACCTCGGCGTAGGCGTTCGCCATGAACCGGGGCGGCACCCGACGAGGTGCACGGGACCGGCGCCGAGGGACCGCACGGTGCCGGCGAGTTCTTCGGCCATGTCCGCGAAGTGCCACGGGCCGTCGACGTCGGGAGTGCGACCGTGCCCGGCTCGGTCGACGAGCACGACACGGGCGCCACCGAACGCCTCGGCCAGCGCCGACATCGACCGGGAATCGGTGCCACCGGGGTGGAGCAGCACGATCGGGGTGCCCGGACCACCCGGGTCGGAGGTCCAGGGTTCGGTCATGCCGGAGTCTCCCACGTCGAGGACCCGGGCGTACGGTGTGCGCCATGCCGAACCAACTCAAGAAGCCGGACATGTACGAGGAGCTCCGCAAGGAGGGCAACTCGAAGGAGAAGGCCGCCCGCATCAGCAACGCCGCGGCGGCGCGGGGCGAGCACGCCGTGGCGAAGAAGGGCGGCGAGTCCGGGTCGTACGACGACTGGACCGTGGCGGACCTCAAGCGACGCGCGAAGGAGCTCGGCATCACCGGGTACTCGTCGAAGCGGAAGGCCGAGCTCGTCGAGGCGCTCCGGGAGCACTGACGGTACCGGGAGCACTGACGGCGTCTGGCACCATGGAGTCGTGAACGAGACGGGCATGCCGCGCTTCCGACGGATCTGGTCGACGGTGCAGGTGGGCGTGCTCGCCGTGGCCGTCGTGTTCTGCGTCGTGATGCTCGTGATCGGACAGGGCAAGCTCGACCGCGTGTACGCCGTGGCCGCGGTGTTCTTCGGCCTCGCCCTCATCGGGCACAGCACGTACCTGTGGCTGGTCGCGCGGAACGGCCGCGGCCGCCCCTGAGCCTCAGGCGTTCGCGAAGACGCGCACCCAGTCCACCGTCATCTGCTGCGGGAAGCGCGTCGACGCGTCGGGTGACCCGGGCCACGAGCCGCCGACGGCCACGTTGAGGACGACGAAGAACGGCTTGTCGAACACCCACGGATTCGCCCCGACGTCGGCTCGGGTCAGCGTCCGGTACGCCGTGCCGTCGACCGACCACGTGATCGAGTCCGGACGCCAGTCGACGCCGAACACGTGGAAGTCGTCGGCGAACGGAGCCCCCGTGGGGTTCGTGGACGCCGCCGAGATGCCCTGCGCGCCGGAGTACCCCGGGCCGTGCACCGTGCAGTGGACCACGGTCGGTTCGTACCCGACGTTCTCCATCACGTCGATCTCGCCGCAGGCCGGCCACCCGACCGACCCGATGTCCGCGCCGAGCATCCAGAACGCGGGCCAGATCCCCTGCCCCCGGGGGATCCGGATGCGCGCCTCGATCCGGCCGTACTGCGCCGTCGACGTGCCCTCGGTCTTCAGCCGCGCCGAGGTGAACGAACCGTCGGCCTCACGCCGGGCGGTGATCACGAGGTTGCCGGCACCGTCGAGCGCCGCGTTCCGCCGGGAGTCCGTGTAGGTCTGCAGTTCCCCGTTGCCCCACCCGCCCGCGCCGAGGTCGTACCGCCAGACCGCGCTGTTCGGCGCACTGCCTGCTGGCCCGTCGAACTCGTCCGCGGCGAGCAGGGTGCCCGCTGCCGCCACGGCCGGCGTGGAGCGGCTCGCGATGCTCGTGCCGACGATCGCGGCGGTGGTCCCGGCGATGCCGGCGGTCATGAACCGGCGACGGTCGATGCGGTCGTCCACGTCGTCCTCCTCGGGTGTGCGCGTGGGTGGTCAGGGTCGGTAGGCGATGCAGAGCACCGTGACGTCGTCGGGGTGCTCGCCGCGGTGGGCGAGCTCGGTGATCCCGTCGACGAGCTGCTGGGGGTGCGAGCGCTCGGCGACCCAGGCCTCGAAGCGGTCGAGCGCGTCGAGGTCCCCGCCGAAGAGGTCGAGCACCCCGTCGCTGACGCTCACGACGACGTCGCCGGGCTCGAGGTCGGTCGTCTCGCTCGACCACGAGGTCCCGACGCCGATCGGCAGGTGCCCGGACCGCAGTGACCGGACTGCGCCGTCGGCACGACGGAGCAGGCTCAACCCGTGGCCGGCGTCGACCCAGCGGGCGTGGCCGTCGCGGTCGATCCGCACGTGGAAGCACGTCGTGAACTGTGCGCTCTCGACGTCGGACGTCCCGGTCGCCAGGCCGGCGGCCGCTCGACGGACCGCCGTGGCCGCGTCCGGTTCGTCGACGGTGCTGCGCACGAGGGACCGGACCGCGGCGGCGATCATGCCGGCGCCGACGCCCTTGCCCATCACGTCGCCGAGCGTGAAGGCCGCGCCGTCCGGTGTCGGGAACCAGTCGTAGAAGTCGCCGCCGACGGTCCGTGCCGGGATGCACACCCCGAGTGCGTGGAGTTCCGGTGGGAGTCCCTCCGTGGACGCGGGCAGCAGGGACTGCTGGACGAGGGCGGCCCGGTCGATCTCACCCTCGGCCACGCGACGACGACGTTGCGCGGTGCTGAGCCGGACGTCCGCCTGCCGGGCGAGCTCGTTGGTCACCGCCGCCGTCGCGCCGTACACGACGACCGCGAAGGCGAGCCGGACGAGTTCGCTCGGACGCGGTTCGGTGGGTTCCAGCACGTACGGCAGCAGCAGCGTGGCGCAGGTCCCGAGCAGCGGGTACAGCACGTGGCGCCGACCCGGGCTCGCCGCCATCCAGATCACCGGCAGGACGACGACGGCGAGGAACACCGAACGGGTGTCGCCCGTGCCGTACCGGAGCAGTCCGATCGCGATGAAGTCGATTGCCGGGACGACCAGCTCGGCGCGGGCGGCGCCCGGCCAGCGCGCCATGACAGCTGCCGCCAGCAGTCCGCCGAGGGCGAGTGCCACGCCGGTCCACATCCGCGGCGCGTCGGTGACCGGGAGCCAGGGCGTGAGTGTGCTGGTCACCGCGGCGGCCACCACGAGGGCGGCGACGACGGACTGCTTCGCCAGGGGCGCCCACGAGGCGCGGAGCCCGACGAGCGCGATGGGCCCGGTGTCCTCCCGTGCGGTCACGGTCCAGGTCCTGGGGGTCGCGGTCGAGCCGGCCGTGCTGGTCATCGGGTCGAGTCAAGCCCCTCCGGCCCGGCGGGGCAAGCCCGTGCCCGGGTCACCCGAAGTGGAAGGCGAACGGCGCGAGCAACCCCGCGACCCAGACGAGCACCATCACGAGGGCGCCGATCGCGATGAACCGCCGGCGCCGTCGGAGCCGCGGACTCGGTTCGTCGCCCCACATCTGTGCGCGGACGAGGACCCGGTTCGCCTGCTCGACGACCTTGCGCACCTCGGGATCGTCGAGTTCCAGCACGCCGTCGCGGGCGTGCTGGGCGATGACGGTCGCCTCGTCGACGGTGAGGTCGTCCTTGCGCATGGGCCCATCGTGGCAGGCGGCCCGCGTCAGCGCACCCCGTCGCGCGTCACGGCCACCCGGAGCGGCAGGCCCGCGGCGAGCGCCGCGACACGCGGATCGCGCAGGGCACGCCCTCCGACCGTCGGCAGGTCGAGGTACCCACGGCTGACCGTGTGCCGGAGCGCACCGGTCGGCACGGGTCCGTCGCCGGTGCGCATGCGCCACGCCTGCGGTCGGCGGCGCAGGAGCTCGGCGTCGGTTGCGGTGTCGGGGTCGGCGACGAGGCGCGCCCAGACCTCGTCCTCGGTGCTCCGGGCGAGGTCGGCCGGCGACAGCGCACCGCGGTCGAGCAGCCGCCCGACGAGGTCGCGGAGCACGGTCACGGGCACGAGGTTCGCCGCGGAGCGCTGCGCGAGTGCCTCGCGGATGGCCAGGTCGGCCAGCTCGAGGGCGTCGTCCGGATCCGCGTCGACCGTCCCGCCGACGAGCCGCAGGCGACCGAGCAGCACGTGCGGCGGCGTCTGCGTCCGTCCGTGCGCCTGGCCGCTCCGGAGGAACGAGTCCAGGTGGTCGAGCTTCAGCCCGCCCGGGACCGACGTCAGCACCGACGGCACGCGGCCCTCGTCGACCGCGATGACCTGGTCGGCGTCGATACCAGGGACCTCGTCCGCGAGGCGCCGGATCGCGGTTCGTCCGAGGGAGTGGTGCTCGAGGCCGCCCAGACCCTCCAACGTGTGGCTGAACGGCAGGTGCCCGACGTCGTGCAGGAGTGCGGTCGTGCGGGCGAGGTGGTCGTCCGGGGCGAAGGCGGCGACGAGCGCGAGCACCCCGAGGGAGTGTTCGAGCCGCGAGTACGACTGGGTCGTCGTGAGCGCGGCACCGCCGGCGTGGGCGACGAACGCGAGCCGTCGCACCGTCCAGGTCTCGAGCAGTCGTCGTTCGAGCGGGGTGAGCCGCACCTCCACCCGCCAGAGCGGATCGAACCAGACCCCGTCGATCCCGAGCGTGTCCACCGCGTCCCCGTGCACCGTTCCCCCTCGTCGCCTGCCCCTCGACGCTACCGGACCCGCCGTGCTGCACGTGCCCTGTGCGGGGACGGAGCCGCGACCGCGTACCAAGGACCCATGGCACATCGGTTCCGCGGGAAGATCGTCGTCGTCACCGGAGCATCGAGCGGGATCGGCAGGGCCGCCGCGCACGAGTTCGCACGGCAGGGCGCGACGCTCGTGCTGGCCGCCCGCAGCCACGACTCGCTCGAGGCCGCCGCCGCCGAGTGCCGGGCGCTCGGGGCCGAGGCCGTGGCGATCCCCACGGACGTCGCCGACGAGCACGCCGTCCGCGACCTCGTCGCGACCACCACGACCCGCTTCGGACGGATCGACGTCTTCGTGGGGAACGCCGCCCTGTTCGTCTACGGCCTCTTCGAGCAGACCCCGACCGAGGCCTTCAAGCGCGTCGTCGACACGAACCTGTACGGCCACCTGCACGCGATCACCGCGCTGCTCCCGCACTGGAAGCAGCGGGGCGAGGGCACCTACGTCCTCGTCGGCTCGATCCAGTCGCTGCTGTCCGCGCCGTACCAGTCCGCCTACGTGACGAGCAAGCACGCGGCCCTCGGCCTGGTCGACGTCCTGGGCGACGAGTTCGCCGGCACGGGCATCCGCTTCGCCGCGCTCCTGCCGTCGACCATCGACACGCCGATCTACCAGAACGGCGCCAACTACACCGGCACGACCTCGCACCCGCTGCCGCCGACGGTGTCCGTCGAGCGTGCCGGCCGCGCGGTCGTCCGCACGGCACTGCACCCCAAGCGCTACCGGTTCGTCGGCCGGATCCAGGCGTCGCTCGTGCCGTTGCAGTACGTCTTCCCCGGGCTGTTCCACAAGATCACTAAGCCGATGGTGCAGACGTTCGCGCTCCGCGGCAGGGGAGCGCCGACCGACGGCAACCTCTGGACCCCGGCCGACGCCGGCAACGCGACGAACGGCGGCTGGGTCGCGAAGCGTCGCCGCGTGACCCGGCCGCTGGCCTGGGCGGGCGTGGCTGCGGTCGTGGGCGCCGTGCTGCTCGGACGCGCCCGCCGGTGACCGGAGCGGCCGTGTCCGACCGCTAACCTGCTGCTCGCGAGCGCGTCGGGTGCTCGCGGATCGGGGGACCGCATGGCCGACGCAGGACCGGCGACACGGGTCGAGGTCGACACCGAGGACGCTGCCCGGGCACGTGCACGGTCGCACCGCGCGGGCTCGAAGGCGGGCAGCGGACCCTGGACAACCGTGCTCGTCACCGCGTGGATCGTGCTCGTCGTCGCCTTCGTCGCGATCTCGGTGTTCGAGAACGCCTTCCGGGACCGGGCGGTCGGCGCCTCGTTCCTCATCGCATCGGCGTGGACACTCCCGCCGCTGCTCGTCGTGCACGGCATCCACGCCGCCGTCGTCCGTCCCGTTGGTCGGCGCGCCCGCCGTCGTGACGCCCCCTTCGACCGCGCCGCGGCCCGGGTGGTCGCCGAATCGCGTGCGGCGGGGTTCCCGGACCTCGACGTCGCCGCCCTGGTCCGGATGCTCCGATCGGCGGACAACGGCCCTGACCCGGGCACCGGCGAGCGTGGGATGCCCGACTGGCCACTCCTCCGCTGGGAACTGCCGCTCGCGCCGCCACAGCCCGGTCGGTTCGTCGTCGCCGAGCGCAGGAGCGGACCCGAGCGCGGGAGCGGACCGGAACGCACCGTGCTGACGCTGGTCGAGCATCGGACCGAGCGCCCAGTTCCCCGGACCGCGCCGTCGGTCGCTCATGCACGACCGGTCGACGAGCACCTCGGCACGATCGTGCTCGGGGCGTACCGACCGGACGCGCCGGCCCCGTTCACTGCCTCGCGCATCGGCGGTGCCCCCGCGGTGCCCGAGGGATGGGAGTGGCCGCTGTGCGCCCACCACGACGAACCGATGCAGTTCACCGCCCAGATCGAACACCGGGAGACGCTCGTCAGCGTGTTCGTGTGTCAGTTCGACCCGGGGACGTGTGCCTCGTGGGAGCCCGACAGCGGCGCGAACGCGGCGTTCGTGTTCTCCCTCCGAGGGCTGCACCTCGCGGCCGGACCCGTCTCACCGCACGGCGATCCCGACGACCCGGAGCCGGCGTCCCCACCGCTCCTCGCCGACGCGATGCTCCTCCGGCACGTGCCGGTGCCGATGGTCCACGACGACGAGGACCCCGACCGAGTGCTCGCGGCCGCCGCCGCCGAGGGGGTCCTCGTCGCGGGCCAGTACGGCGGCGTGCCGGAGTGGATCCAGGACGACGAGACCCCCGCGGGCACCGAGTTCGTCGCCTCGATCGAACCGGGTCCGCTCGGGTTCGACCTCGGCGACGCCGGCCGGGCGTACGTCTTCAGCGACGGCGCGCGGGCGTCGGTGCTCTGGCAGACCTCCTGAGCTCCGACGTCGCTCTCGGGGAGACGCGACCGCCTGCGGGCCCGGAGGCGCGGGTCGGGCCCGCACCGCGCCTCCAGGCCGTCCCGTGCGAGCGTCCGCACACCGTGACAGGCCGTGCGGGCCGCACCGAGCGCGGAACCTCGAACGCTGCGACCGCTAGAAGAGCGTCGCGCTCGCCCGGCGCGCGCCCTCGCCGAGGGACTCGAGCTTCGCGGCGGCGATCTGCGGGTGGATGCGGCCGCCGAGGCCGCAGTCGGTGCCGGCGATGACGCGCTCCCGGCCGACGACCGAGGCGAACCGCTCGATGCGCTGCGCGACGAGGTCCGGGTGCTCGACGACGTTCGTGGCGTGGCCGACCACGCCGGGCACGATGACCTTGCCGTCCGGCAGCGCGACGTCCTGCCAGACCGTCCACTCGTGCTCGTGGCGGGCGTTCGCCGCCTCGAACGAGTACGCGCCGGCGTCGATGTCGAGCATGAGGTCGACGATGTGGCGGAGCTCGATGTCGGTCGTGTGCGGGCCGTGCCACGAGCCCCAGCAGAGGTGGAAGCGCACCCGCGAGGTGTCGAGGCCGCGCAGCGCGTGGTTGAGCGCCTCGACCCGGATGCGGGTGAAGGCGCGGTAGTCCTCGATGCTCGGCTCCGGGTTGATCTGGTCCCAGTTCTCGGCGATCGAGGGGTCGTCGATCTGCAGGACGAGGCCGGCGTCGAGGATGATCCGGTACTCCTCGCGCAGGGCGTCGGCCCAGGCCCAGATGTGCTCCTCGTCGGTGGCGTAGTACTCGTTCGCGACCCGCGCGGCGGACCCGGGGGAGAGCGCCGTGATGAAGCCGTTCGCGGCGCCGGCCGCCTCGACGGCGTGCCGGAGGTTGGCGGCGTCCGTCCGGGCTGCCTCGTGCCCGGTGTACGCGATCGGGCCGGTCGTCGTCGGGAACGCGGTGGCGTTCTTGCCCGTGCCGATGCCCGAGCCCGGGTCGGTGTAGGCCTCGCGGAAGATCGTCCAGTCGCGGCGGTCCGGGAAGCTCGTGAGCCGGACGTGTCCGGGCTCGGAGCGGACCGGCTCCTGCGTGAAGATGTCCTCCTCGGTCAGGCTGAGGCCGCTGACGCGCTGGAACGAGTACCCCCACCACGCGCCGTAGTCGACGCTGTTCGACATCGCCTTGCCGAACTCGCCGTCGCCGGGCTGCGTGATGCCGAGGGCGGTCTGGCGGGCGACGACGTCGTCGACCGCGGCGCTCGTGAGCGCACGGACCTCGTCGGTGGTCTCCAGCGTGAAGCCGTCGGCGGCGAGGGGCCGGGCGGCGTTCGCGGCGATGAGCTCCGGCGTGCGGGGCAACGAGCCGGCGGTGGTGGCCTGGACGTGGTCGGTGTTCTCGAAGGACATGCTGCCCAATCTGGCACGGGGGCCCCGCAAGCGGTCCGACTCGGGAGAATGGGACACCGTGCCCCGTCCCACCACCCGCATCCCGCTCAACACCCTCGCCGTCCCGTTCGGCCTCGCCGGCTTCGCCGAGACCTGGTCGTACGCCGCCCCCGTCCTCGACCTGCCGGCCGTCCTCCCGCAGGTCTTCTGGGGCATCGCCGCCGTCGCCTGGACCTGGCTGCTCGCCGCGCACGCCGTCCGCGGGGTCCGGGTGCGCGCGCACGACCGGCTCGTCGACCAACTGCGGCACCCCGCGCAGGGTCCGCTCGCGGCCCTGGTCCCGGCGACCGCGATGCTGCTCGGGGTGGACCTCGCGCACGGCTGGCCGGACGGCGGGAGGGTGCTCGTGCTCGTCGCCGTGGCGGTCGCCGCCGGGTTCGCCGCCTGGCTCCTCGCGACGTGGTTCGAGGGTCGGCTCGCCCTCGAGTCGGTGCACGGCGGCTACCTCCTGCCGACCGTCGCAGCGGCGCTCGTCGGCTCGGTCGCCACGCACGAGGTCGGGCTCACCTGGCTCTCCTGGGCCTGCTTCGGTGTCGGCGTGTTCTTCTGGGTCGTGATGACCGGGCTGCTGCTCATCCGGCTGTCCTTCCGCCCCGCGCTGCCCGCACCGCTCGTGCCGACGATGGCGATCCTCGTGGCACCGCCGTCGGTCGCCACGGTCGCGGTGTTCGCGCTGACGGACGACGTGCTCACGGTCCCGGTGCAGGCGATCACCGGGCTCGGCGTGCTGCTCGTCGCGGTGCAGGTCGCCCTGCTGCCGCGGTACGCGCGGCTGCCCTTCTCGCTCGGGTTCTGGTCGTTCGTGTTCCCGGCGGCGGCGGTCGCGACGGCCGCGATCGAGTGGTTGCGGGTGCTCGACGTGCGGTGGGCGTGGATCCCCACCGCGGGGGTGCTCGCCCTGCTCTCGGTGCTGGTCGCGGTCGTCGGGTCGCGGTCGATCGCGCTGGCCGTGCGGCACCTGCTGCCCCAGGCGGAGGGCGTCCTGCAGGCCGCCGACGACGAGGACGCCGAGCCGGGCCCCGTGACGGGCGCGACCCGGACGGTCTGAACGCGACCACGGTTCGGGAGGCGCGGTGCGCGTCCGACGCGCACCGCGCCTCCCGAGCCGGTCGCGCGCACCGCGTGACGTCCGGAGACGACGTGCGTCGTCACCCGGCCGTGACACGACGTACCGTCGTGGCATGACCACGACGACGCCGACCGCAGCCGACTTCCGCTCCGAGTGGGCCGCGTGGCACGACGCCCACGAGTCGGCCCGGGCGAGTGCGCACGGCTTCCTCGCGATCACGAGCATCCGGTGGCTGACGGGCACGCCGGAGCGCTTCGAGGACGCGCCCGGGGAGTGGTCGACCTCGGAGGCGGGACCGGTCGTCACCCTCGACGACGGCGAGTCGATCGAGGTCGACGGCGTCGCGGTGACGGGTACGCACCGGTTCGGTCCGCTGCCCGAGCGGTCGAGCACGACCATCGCGTGGCAGGACGGCGACGAGCGGGTCCTCATCGAGGTCGCCCGGCGTGGCGGCAGTGACGTCCTCCGACCGCGGCACCCCTCGAACCCGACGCGGACCGGGTACACCGGGACGCCGTCGTACTCGCCGGACCCGTCGTTCGCGGTCCCGGCGCACTTCGAGCCGTTCGACACGCCGCGCTCGGTGACCGTCGGGTCGGTCGTCGACGGGCTGCAGCACGTGTACGAGGCGCCGGGCGTGCTGACGTTCGACCTCGACGGGCCGCGGTCGCTCCTGGCGTTCAACGGGTACGGCGACGGGCTCCTGGTGCTGTTCACCGACCGGACGAGCGGCGTGACGACCTACGCGGCCAACCGGAGCCTGGACGTCCCGGCGCCGGACGCGTCGGGCGCGACGACGATCGACTTCAACCGGGCGACGAACCTGCCGTGCGCGTACACGCCGCACGCGACGTGCCCGTTGCCGCCGGCGGAGAACCGGCTCGACGTCGCGGTGGAGGCGGGGGAGCAGCTGCCGGCGTGACGCGGCGGCGCGGCGGCGCGGCGGCGCGGCGGCGCGGCGCGGGGTGCAAGGCGCGCGGTGTTCGACACCGCACCACCGGATCGACGCGCGGAACGTCGCACCATGCACGTGCATCGGATGCGCGGGCATCGTCCGACACTCCACCAGGTGATCGACGGGTGCGATGTCGCAGCATGCACACGCACCCGCGGGCGACGCCCGGCTCAGGGCACCTCGACGCGGGCCCAACCACTCGTCGCCCGCCACGTGCCCGGGTCGAACGAGAACACGCTGCCCATCCCCGGCTGGTCGAGCGCACGGGTGACCGGCACGCCCCGCAGGTCGGCGAGCAGCAGCGCCCCGACCGCACCGTGCGACACGATCGTGACGTCGCCGGCGTCGGTCAGCGCCCGCACGGCACGGACGATGCGGTCCCGAGCGTCGACGGCGCGCTCCCACCCGCGCACCGAGTCCTCCGGCGTGGCGAAGAACGCGTCGACGACCCCGTCGAACTCCACGGGCGGCAGGTAGCCCGTCGTGCTCCGGTCGATCTCGCCGAGCGCGGGGTCCGTCGAGGGCACGAGCCCCACGGCCTCCGCGAGGATCGCCGCCGTGTCGACCGCCTTCTGCTCGGTGCTCGACACGATCCGCTGGACCCCGGGATGCCAGGCGACGGCCGCGGCTCCGGCAGCGCGGGCACGCCCGTCGGGGGAGAGCCCCCACGACTCGATCGGCCTCGCGGGGTCGACGACCACCTCGGCGTGGGTCAGGAAGAACGACGGCACGATGTCACTCCAGGTCGTCGGCGGCCGACGGGTCGACGACGCGCACACCGTCGACCTCGCCGATCCGGGCGATGAGCAGGGACCCCTCGGCACGGCCGGCGACGTCGATCCGGACCGCGGTGGCGTCGACCCGGTCGGTGTCCTGCCGCACGAGCCGGGCGACCCGCCACCCGCCGGCCGTCGCGAGGGCGAGCACGTCCGGCAGCACCCCGCGGCCGGCGTCGTAGACCACGTCGAGCGTCATCGACTGCTCGGCGGAGCGGGACAGCGCCCGGACGATCGCGGTGTAGCCGAACACGACGACGAAGTGCAGGGCCGTGACGACGAGTGCGAGCAGCCAGAGGCCAGCACCGGCGGCCATGCCGATCGCCGCGGTCTCCCACACCGCGGCGGCCGTGGTGAGGCCCCGGACGGCTCCGCGTCGGGTGAGGATCAGCCCGGCGCCGAGGAACCCGACCCCGGAGACGATCTGCGCCGCGACGCGCGAGGGGTCGAGCACGACGTGGTCCGGCACCAGGACGTCGCTGAACCCGTACTTGCTCACGAGCAGCATGAGGGCCGACGCGGTCCCGACGATCGCCTGCGTGCGGATGCCGGCGCTCTTCGACCGGAGCTGCCGCTCGAGACCGATGAGCGACGCGAGGGCGAACGCGAGCAGGACCTCGCCGATCTGGACCCACCCCTGTCCGGCGAGGGGCTCCGTGAGCTGTTGGATCGTCACGCCGACCGACGATACGCCGGCACCCGGCGGACGGGAGGCGCGGTGCGGGCCCGACCCGCGCCTCCCGTCCGTCAGCGGGTCGCCGTAGGGTGAGCGCGTGGAGTTCCCGGGGGAGGCGGCCGACGCGCGCGACGCGTCGACCTCTCCGGGGTCACCCCGGGGCACGCAGGACCAGCAGGACGACACGCCCCGAGCGGGACGGCGCGCTCCGCGCGCGACGCCGCACGGAGGCACCGACGGGTCCCCCGGGAACCCCACGCCCCTGACCGTCGTCGCCGGTGCCCTCGCCGACGCGTTCCTGACCGCGGAGCACTGGGGACCGGACGACCTGACCGCCGCCGGCTGGGCGGTGGTCGGCGTCGAGCGTGCCTACGTCGGGCTCGCGGTCGCGGCGGCCCTCGCGGCACACCCGCGACCACCGGTCGACGCACCGCGACAGCTCGCGGCGGTGCTCGAGGCGTCGCCGCGCCTCGCCGAGCTGCACCGCGCACGCGAGGCGCGCCGACCGGTCCGGGTCGTCGCGCGCCGGGCGACCGCGGTCCGGGCGCGTCCGGAGACCGCGAGCCGACTGCTCGTCGACACGCTGCCCGAGCTCGCGCGCGAGCTCGACCTCACCGTCGGGCGGCTGCTCTGGCTCGCGGACACCCGCTCGTGGAACCGGCGACCGGGGCCGTCGAGCCCGCTCCACCACCACCGCTGCGAGTGGATCCGTCGACCCGGACGCACGCCGCGGCTGCTCGAGAAGCCGATGGACATGCTCCGCCGGACGCAGCGGACGATCCTCGACGAGCTCCTCACCGCGCTGCCGGTGCACGACGCGGCGCACGGCTTCGTCGGCGGTCGGAGCGTCGTGACCGGAGCCGCGGCGCACACCGGGCGGCAGATCGTCGTCACGGCCGACCTGACGTCCTTCTTCGCGAGCGTCACCGCGCCCACCGTGTACGGGGTCTTCCGCGCGGCGGGCTTCGCGGAGCCGCTCGCACACGTCCTCACCGGGGTGTGCACGCACCGGGTGCCGGTGCACGTCCTCAGCGCGATGCCGGACGGCGGCAGCCCCGAGGAACGGCAGGCGCTGCGCGCGATGCTCCGCGAAGCGCACCTGCCGCAGGGCGCCCCGACGTCACCGGCACTGGCGAACACCGCACTCCGGCACCTGGACGCACGGCTCGCGGGGTGGGCGGCCTCGGTCGGCGCGGTCTACACGCGGTACGCCGACGACCTGACGTTCAGCGGTGACGAGCGGCTCGCGGCACGACCGGACGCGTTCCTCCGCGGGGTCGACCGGATCGTCACGGAGCAGGGACTCCGGCTGAACCCGTCGAAGACCCGGGTGCGGCGACGGGGCACGCGGCAGTCGGTCACCGGGGTCGTCGTCAACGACCGGACGTCGCCCGGTCGGCGCGAGGTCGACCGGCTGCACGCGATCCTGCACAACGCCGCCGAGCACGGTCCGGCGTCGCAGAACCGTGCTGGGCACCCCGACTTCCGGGCGCACCTGCTCGGGCGGATCGGGTGGGTCGAGCAGGTCCACCCCGGACGCGCACGGCGCCTGCACGAGGAGTTCGCCCGCATCACGTGGTGATCCCGGGCCGTCCCCGTGCGGGTGTGACGCCGGGTTGCAGCGGGCACGGGTACGACGCCCGACCGCCGGTAGCGTGCCGCCATGTGCCCGAGTGAGATCCCGGCCGACGCCCGCTACGAGGAACTGATCGCGCCGCTGCGACCGGTGATCGAGCGGATCGCCCTCGACGCCCGGGAGCGGGAACGCGAGGAACGGCTCGCCACCGACCAGCTCGGGTGGCTCGTCGACGCCGGGTTCGCGCGCTGGCGCACTCCGGTCGCGTGGGGCGGGATCGGGGCCCGACTGTCGGACGTGTTCCGGGCGGTCGCCGAGATCGCCGAGGTCGACCCGAACCTCGCGCACGTGTGGCGGAACCACTTCTCGTTCATCGAGGACCGGGTGCACGCCGAGGGGAGCGCCTCCGACCGGGCGATCGTCGAACGACTCGGTGGCGGGGAGTTCGTCGGCGGTGGGTGGAGCGAGACGCCGAACCCGGCCGGAGCGGACATCAGCACGCGGCTCACCCCGGACCCGGACGGCGGCTGGCGCGTCACCGGCCGGAAGTTCTACTCGACGGGGAGCATCTACGCCCGGTGGATCACGGTGCTGGCGCTCGACGACGCCGGAGCACGGTTCGTCGCCCTCGTGGACGCCCGCGACCCGGGCGTGCGGATCGGGGACGACTGGGACGGGTTCGGCCAGCGGATCACCGGCAGCGGGAGCGTGACGTACACCGACGTGCACGTGCCCGACGAGCGGGTCCTGCCGTACGCGACGCGCTACCCGTACCAGGAGCAGTACTACCAGACGGTGATGCACGCGATCCTCGTCGGCATCGGGCGTGCGGCCCTCCGCGAGGGGATCGAAGCGCTGCGCTCCCGGCAGCGCGGGCACCACAACGGCACGACCACGGACCCGACCGCCGACCCCGAGCTGCTCAGCACGATCGGCACCGTCGCGGCCCGGGTGTACGCCGCCGACGCCGCGTTCACCGCGAGCCTCGGACCGGTGGACGCCGCCGTCGACCGCCACACCGGACTCCGTGCGGCCGGGGCGGACCCCTCGACGGACCCGGTGCTGCGCGCCGCGCTCGAGCGGAGCTGGATCGCGGTCGCCCAGGCGCAGACGGTGGTCACCGACGCCGTGCTCGACGCGACGACGCTCGTGTTCGACGCCCTCGGGTCGAGCGGCACCTTCCGCTCCCTGGGGCTCGACCGGCACTGGCGGAACGCCCGGACCCTGGCCTCGCACAACCCGCGCGTGCACAAGCGGCGCATCGTCGGGGACCTGCTCGTGAACGGCGCCAGCCCGCTCGACCGCGTGTAACCCGCCGTCACGAGGCGCAACCGGACGACACCTGCACCCGCCGGGGCCGCGCTGCCCCGTACGGTCGTCGGCAACGGCCCGCCACGGACGCTGGGGAGGCGACGGTGGCGGGCCGCTCTGCACGCGTACGGAGGGACCACCGTGACCGAGACACCCGCACCGACCATCGTCGCCGTGCCGGACGGCGACCTCGCCGCCGCCGTCGCCCGACCCGGTGGGATCGCCCGCCTCGCCGACCGGATCCGTGCCTCGGGCGCCGCGGTCGTCGCGATCGGCACCGACCGCTTCGACGCCGAACGCGGTCGTGGCCACCGGCTCGACCCGACCACCGCGGCGCTCGCCCTCGGCCGTGCCCTGCCCACGCACGGGCTGCTCGTCGCCGCGGCCCCGACCCGGGAGCACCCGTACAACGTCGCCCGCCGGGTGCTGTCCCTCGACCACGTCCTGGACGCCCGGGTCGGACTCGTCGTCGGAGCGCGGGACCACGGCCTCCCGGCGACGGGGGAGCAGCACGACCCGGCCGAGTTCGCCGAGGTGGTGCGCGGCCTCTGGCGGACGTGGCCGCTCGACAGCATCGTCGGCGACCGCGCAGCCGGCCGGTTCGCCGACACGACCCGGATCATCCCGCTCGACCACGACGGCGGGCCGGACGGGTACCGGGTCCGGGGGCCGTTGACGACGCCGTCGAGCCGGCAGGGCGAGCCCGTCCTCGCGGTCTGGCACGACGTCGCACACGAGGGTGCCGACCTGGTGCTCGGCGGAGCCGCGCGCCCGCTCGTCCCGTTGCCGGGCGGGGCCGGTGCGTCCGAGCCGAGCCGCGCCTCCCGGACCCCGACCGGCCCCGGTGCCCACCGGCGGACGCTGCGTGACCTGCTCGGTCTGCCGGTCCCCGCGCCGGTCGGCGCATGAGCGCCGACACCGACGCCGGGCTCGTCCTCGGCGTCAACCTGCAGGGCTTCGGCCAGCGACCGGCGGCCTGGCGGACCCAGGACGTCGAGCCGACCGACCTGCTCACCGCCGGGTTCTGGGAGGACCTCGGCCGGACCGCCGAACGCGGGCTGCTGGACATGGTGTTCTTCGCGGACCACCCCGCGCTCGGCGACCCGAACGTCCGCGCGTACGGGCTGCTCGAGCCGTTCGTGGCGCTCGGGGCGATCGCCGACGCGACCACGCACCTCGGACTCGTCGGGACGGCGTCGACGACCTACAACGACCCGGTCGACCTCGCCGAGCGGCTCCTGTCCCTCGACACGGTCTCCGGCGGCCGCGTGGCGTGGAACGCCGTGACGACCTACGACCGGTCGGTGTCGGCGAACTTCGGCGTCGCGACGAACCCGGAGCGACCCGAGCGGTACGCCCGTGCCGGCGAGGTCGTCGACCTCGTGCAGGCGCTCTGGCGGTCCGCCGCCACCGGGGTGCCCGTCGACCACCACGGCGAGTTCACCGAGTTCGCGGGAGCGATCACCGTCCCGCCGTCGGCGCAGGGACACCCGGTGGTGTTCCAGGCCGGGGGATCGCCGCACGGACGGGACCTCGCCGCACGCGTCGCCGAGGGCGTGTTCGCCGTCGAGCTGACACCCGAGCCCGCCCGGGAGCACTACCGCGCCGTCAAGCAGGCGGCCCGGACGTACGGCCGGCGTGCGGCGGACGTGGCGATCGTCCCGGGGCTGTCGCTCGTGCTCGGCAGCACCGAGGCCGAGGCGCAGCGGCGGTTCGACGAGCTCGAGGCCCTCGCCCCGGACGGCTACTCCCTGCGGGCGCTCGGGACGCACCTCGACGCCGACCTCACCGACCTCGACCCGGACGCGCCGGTCCCCGCGGCGATCCTCGACCGCGAGGTGGACCCCGTCACCTACGGCCCCTCGCTCGGGTACCACGAGACCGTCGTGCGCTGGGTCCGCGCGCACAACACGTCCCTGCGGGAGGTCCTGCGCGGCTTCGGCGGGTACGGCGCCCGGATCGTCGTCGGCACCCCGGAGCAGGCCGCCGACACCATCGAGGAGTGGTACCGGACCGGGGCCGCCGACGGTTTCAACCTCATGATCGACGAGTTCCCGCGCGGCCTCGAGACCGTGGTCGACCAGCTTGTGCCGATCCTGCAGCGGCGCGGTGTGTTCCACCGCGAGTACGAGGACGTCACGTTGCGCGGGCGGCTCGGTGCGCGGGCGCGCGAGCTGTAGGGCGCCCACCGCGTGACGCCGTGTGACGTGGCGACCAGGCCCGCCGCGTCACACGGGGCAACGCCCGGTCACGCTCCGCAACACCCGTCGTGCCCGGGCCTGGTCGGTCATAGCGTCGCCACCATGACCGACTACCTCGACCGCGAGCACGACAAGACCTTCACGAAGGTCTACAAGCAGCAGACCCCGGACATCCTCTCGGCCTTCGTGCAGTTCGACGAGTCGGTGTTCCGGGCCGAGGGTCGCGAGATCCCGCTGAAGTACCGGGAGCTCATCGCACTGGCGGTCGGCATCACCACGCAGTGCGTCTACTGCATCGACGGCCACAGCCAGCGCGCGGTCACGGCCGGCGCGAACGAGGCCGAGCTCGCCGAGGCCGCCTGGGTCGCCACGGCTATCCGCGCCGGCGGCGGGTTCGCCCACGGCCGCCTCGGCTTCAAGTTCGGCGCCGACGCCGCGGCTCCCTCCGACTCCGCGACCTCCGCGTCGCACCAGCACTGACCACCGACCACACCCGACGGAAGCGCACCCCATGCCCGACCGCATCACCCTCGTCACCGCCCTGCAGGGCGCCGGCTGGCACCCCGCCGCCTGGCGCACCGCCGGCCCCGCGGCGCAGCGCCTCACCAGCCTCCGGCACTGGCGCGACGTCGTCGTGGAGCAGGACCGCCTCGGCGTCGACGCCGTCACGATCGAGGACTCCTTCACCGCCGGTCCGGTGGACGCGGCGGGCGACCTCGACACCACGACCGTCGTCGGCCGCCTCGACGCCCTCCTCGTCGCGAACGCGGTCGCCCCCGCGACCCGCGCGCTCGGTCTGGTACCGACCGTCTCGGTGACGCACACCGAACCGTTCCACGTCGCCACGGGCCTCCAGACCCTCGACCACGTCTCGCAGGGGCGAGCCGGGTGGCGGATCCAGGTGAGCCCGACGCCCCGCGAGGCAGCGCTCTTCGGGCGCCGTCCCGGCGGCGACGAGGCGTCCGTCCTCTTCGACGAGGCGCGGGAGGTCGCCGAGGTCGTGTCGCGACTCTGGGACAGCTGGGACGACGACGCGATCATCCGCGACGTGACCACCGGCCGGTTCATCGACCGCGACCGCATCCACAACGCCGCGTTCGCGGGGTCCTTCGTCTCGGTCCACGGCGCGTCGATCGTGCCGCGGTCGCCGCAGGGCCGTCCGCCGGTCTTCTCGCTGGCGCACCGCGCCGACGCGGCTGCGTTCGCCGTGGACGCTGCGGACGTCGTGCTCGTCACGCCCGGGTACGACGGACGGGAGGCGCGGGACCTGCTTGACGAGGTCCGTCACCTCGAGCAGGTGGCCGGCTCGGACGTCCGTCGTCCGGTCCTCGCCGACCTCGCGGTGCTCATCGGGTCGTCGTCGGCCGCCGCCGCCGACGCGCTGGCCTCGCTCGACACGGCTGCCGGTGCCCCGTACGCGTCGACGTCCGACACGTCCGTGCTGGCGACGACCGTGCCCGAGCTCGTGACGCTCATCGGGGACCTGCGGGACCTCGGGTTCGCCGGTGTCCGGCTCCGCCCGCTGCGCATCCCGCTCGACTCCACGGCGATCGCCCGCGAGCTCGTCCCCGCGCTCGTCACGGCCGGCCTCCGAGCCGACGTGGCCTCGCGTCCCACCGCCGACCTGCGCACGCGGCTCGGCATCGCCCCGGCGGTCAGCCGGTACGCGTCCGCATCCGCCCCCGTGGAGGTCCCAGCATGAGCGCCAAGCGTCAGGTCCACCTCGCCGCCCACTTCCCGGGCGTCAACAACACCACGATCTGGAGCGACGACCGGGCCGAGAGCCAGATCGCGTTCTCGTCGTTCGAGCACTTCGCCCGGAACGCCGAGCGCGGGCTGTTCGACTACCTGTTCCTCGCCGAGGGCCTGCGGCTCCGCGAGCGGAAGGGGCGCATCCACGACCTCGACGTCGTCGGGCGCCCGAACACGCTCGCGGTCCTCGCCGCCCTCGCCGGGGTCACCGAGCACATCGGGCTCGTCGGCACGCTGCAGACCACGTTCAACGAGCCGCTCGAACTCGCGAAGCAGCTCGCGACGCTCGACCACCTCACCGACGGACGCGCCGGCTGGAACGTCGTGACCAGCTCGGACGCGTTCCACGGCGCGAACTTCCGTCGTGGCGGGTTCCTGGACCACGCCGACCGGTACACGCGGGCGGCGGAGTTCATCGAGCTGTCCCGCGAGCTCTGGGACTCGTGGGAGTCCGACGCCGTCGTGGCCTCGGCCGTGTTCGCCGACCGCTCCCGGATCCGCGACGTCGACCACCACGGGCCGCAGTTCGACGTGACCGGGACGTTCCCGGTGCCCCGGAGCCCGCAGGGGCACCCGGTGGTCGTGCAGGCCGGCGACTCCGACGAAGGGCGCGACCTCGCCGCGGCGCACGCCGAGGTGATCTTCTCGCTGCACACCGAGTTCGAGGACGCGAAGTCCTACTACGACGACGTCACGGCGCGCCTCGAGCGCGTCGGCCGCTCGAAGGACGAGCTGCACATCCTGCCCGCGTCGACCTTCGTCCTCGGAGACACCGCCGCGGACGCCGCCGAGCGGGCCCGGGCGATCCAGCGTGCCCAGGTCAGCCCGGCCACGGCGATCGCGTTCCTCGAGCAGGTGTGGAACCGCGACCTGTCCGGGTACGACGTGGACGGCCCGCTGCCCGACGTCGAGCCGGACCTCGAGGGCGCCGCGATCACCCGCGGCCGCGCACGGCACACCCGCGACGTGCCGGCGCTCGTGCGGTCGTGGCGCGACCGCGCCGAGGCCGAGCACCTGTCCATCCGCGAGCTCGTCATCGCGGTGTCGACGCGCGGCGGGTTCGTCGGGACGCCCTCGCACATCGCGGCCGAGATCGACCGGTACGTCCAGGAACGCGCGACGGACGGCTTCGTCGTGGTCCCGCACACCAACCCGTACGGCCTCGACGAGTTCGTCGACACGGTCGTCCCGCTGCTGCAGGAGCGCGGCGTGTACCGGGAGTCCTACACCGAGGGCGCGACGCTCCGCGAGACGCTCGGTCTGCCCGGGACCATCCGGGACCGCCGGGGGGTGCTCGCGTGACGGTGCGCAGCCTGTCGATCCTCGTGCCGGGGAACTTCGCGGACGACGCACCCGTCGACGGCCTCGAGGCCACGCTCGACCTCTTCGCGACGGCGGAGCGGCTCGGCGTCGACGGCGCCTGGGTCCGGCACCGTCACCTCGAGCACGGCATCGGGTCGGCGGCGGTGTTCCTCGCCGCGGCCTCGCAGCGCACGAGCGCGATCGAGCTCGGGGTCGCCGTCGTGCCGATCGGGTGGGAGAGCCCGTTCCGCCTCGCCGAGGACTTCTCGCTCGCCGACGTCCTGTCGCACGGGCGGGTCCAGGTCGGGCTGTCGACCAGCGCCCCGCACGAGGACATCCTCGGCGACCTGGTGTTCGACGGCGACTGGCGCTCCTTCGACCGCGGCTACGAGCGGGTCACCCGCTTCGTCGACAACCTGCGCGGGGACTTCCTCGGCGGCGACGACACCGTCATCCAGAGCCCGGGCAACGTCCAGCGCCCGCGGCTGCAGCCGTACGCACCGGGGCTCGTCGACCGGGTCTGGTACGGCGGGGGATCGCTCCGGTCGGCCGCCTTCGCGGGCAGCGCCGGGCTCAACCTGCTCATCGGCAACCTCACCTCGGGCGAGGGCACGGACGACTACGGCACCGCTCAGCGGAACCAGCTCGCCGCCTACCGCGTCGCGCTCCCGTCCGGCCGGACACCCCGCGTCGCCTGGGGACGATGCGTCGTCCCCACGGACTCGGCCGACCGCGTCTCGCGCGAGCGCTACCGGACCTGGTACGAGTCGCGCCTCGCCCGGCAGAGGGCACCGCAGGGTCCCCGGCGCACCCTGTTCTCGGCGGACCTCGTGGGATCGGCCGAGCAGATCGTCGAGCAGCTCGTCCACGACGCCACGCTCGCCGAGGTCGACGAGTTCCGCATCGAGCTGCCGTACGAGTTCGCCGGCGACGAGTACGAGCAGATCGTCTCGGACGTCGTGTCGAGGGTCGCGCCGGCCCTCGGGTGGGCACCAGCGCGGACGGTGGTGGCGGCGTGACCCGGTACGTGCTCTCGCGCATCGGGGAGGCGGTGCTCGTGCTCTGGGCGGCGTGGACGATCTCCTTCTTCGTCCTCTACGTCCTGCCGAGCGACCCCGCCCGGATCATGCTCGGTCCTGACGCCACCGACGTGACGCAGGCGCAGCTCGACGTCCTCCGCCACCAGTACGGACTCGACCAGCCCGTGCTCGTGCAGTACTCCCAGCACCTCGGTTCGCTGCTCACGGGCGACCTCGGCCGCTCGATCGGCGTCGGACGACCCGTCACCGAGGTCATCGGCGAGGCCGTCGGTCCCACCGCGCAGATCGCCGTCGTCGGCCTGCTGCTCGCGATCGTGCTCGGCGGCGGGCTCGCGGTCCTCGCCACGTGGACCCGCAACCGCGCCCTCGGGCAGTTCCTGCTGCAGCTGCCGCCGGTCGGTGTCGCCGTCCCGGGCTTCTGGTTCGCCCTGCTGCTCGTGCAGTGGTTCTCGTTCGGCCTGCACGTGTTCCCGGCGTTCGGCGGCGAGGGACCGTCGTCGGTCGTCCTCCCCGCGATCACCCTGGCGCTGCCGACCGGCGCGACGATCGCCCAGCTGCTGTCGAAGTCCCTGGTCGCGACGCTCCGTGAGCCGTACGTCGACACCGCCTACGCCAAGGGCGCCGGACGCTGGCGCGTGCAGTTCCGGCACGCGCTGAAGAACGCCGCGCTGCCAGCCCTCACCGTGACCGGCCTCATCGTCGGACAGCTGTTCTCCGGCACCGTCGTCACCGAGACGGTGTTCTCCCGCCCGGGCCTCGGCCGCGTCACCGCGACCGCCGTGCAGGGGCAGGACATCCCCGTGGTCCAGGGCATCGTGCTCGTCGCCGCGGCGATCTTCGTCGTCGCGAACCTCGTCGTCGACCTCGTGTACCCGCTCCTCGACCCGCGTGTCGTCCTGGCCGGGAGCCGCCGGAAGCTCCGGGAGCAGGACGGCCCGACACCGGGCGGCGGCACGGGCGACGCCGCGGGCCCCGGCACCACCGTCCCGACACCCCAGGGAGTCCCCGCATGACCGAGACCACGCAGCTCGCGATCGGCCGTCCCGCGTCGCTCGTCTCCGACCGCGTCCCCGGCGGCGCGACCGCACTCCGGGGCGTCGTCGCCCGGCCGACCCTCACGCTCGCCGTGCTCTGGCTCGCCCTGGTCGTCGTCGCCGCGCTGCTCCCCGGCGCCCTGACCCACCTCGACCCGCTCGCCGCGGAACCCGCCGTGAAGCTCACCGCGCCCGACGCCGCACACTGGTTCGGCACCGACCAGCTCGGCCGCGACCTGTACGCCCGCGTCGTGCACGGCACGGCGCTCACCCTGCAGGCGGCGATCCTCGCGATCCTCATCGGGCTCGTCGGCGGCTCGGTCGTCGGGCTCCTCGCCGGGTTCGTCGGCGGGGTGGTCGACACCGTGCTCATGCGCGTCGCGGACGTCCTGCTCGCCATCCCGAGCCTGCTGCTGTCGCTGACGATCGTCACCGTCCTGGGCTTCGGCACCGTGAACGTCGCGGTGGCGGTCGGCGTCGCGAGCATCGCCACCATCGCCCGGATCATGCGCTCCGAGGTCGTCCGGGTCCGCACCGCCCCGTACGTCGAGGCGGCCACGGCGAACGGGAACCGCTGGTGGCGGGTGCTGCTCGTGCACGTGCTGCCGAACGCGGCCGGCCCCGTGCTCGTCCTCGCCGCGCTCGAGTTCGGCACCGCGATCCTCGCCGTCTCCAGCCTGAGTTTCCTCGGCTACGGCGCCCAGCCGCCGGCACCGGAGTGGGGCTCGCTCGTCTCGACCGGCCGCGACCTGATCGCCACCTCGTGGTGGCTGACGACCATCCCCGGTCTCGTCATCGCGGTCACGGTGCTCGCCGGCAACCGCGTCGCCCGGGCACTCGACACCGAACGGCGGGCGGTCCGATGAGCCTCCTCAGCATCCGCGACCTCACGGTCGCGTACGGCCACGGCCGGCACGCGCGGACGGCGCTGCACGGCGTCTCCCTCGACGTCGGTCGCGGCGAGCGCGTCGCGATCGTCGGCGAGTCCGGTTCGGGCAAGTCGACGACGGCGCACGCGGTCCTCCGGCTCCTGCCCGCAGCGGCCGAGCTGACGGGAGGCACGGTGCGGCTCTCCGGGACCGCCGCCGGTTCCGCGGACCTCGACCTGGTCACCGCGTCCGACGCCGAGGTCCGTCGTGTCCGCGGCGTCCGGATCGGCTTCGTCCCGCAGGACCCGACCGTCTCGCTCAACCCCGTCACGCGCATCGGTCGGCAGGTCGCCGAGGTGCTCGAGATCCACGGGATCGCGACCGGGGCCGACGCCCGCCAGCGCGCCGTGGAGGAGCTCCGTCGCGCCGGGATCGACCGTCCGGAGCTGCGCGCGGAGCAGTACCCGCACGAACTCTCCGGCGGCATGCGGCAGCGGGTGCTCATCGCCATCGCGCTGATCGGCGACCCGGAGCTCCTCGTCGCCGACGAGCCCACGAGCGCCCTCGACGTCACCGTGCAGCGGACGATCCTCGACCACCTCGACCGACTCGTCGCCGACCGGGGGACGAGCGTCCTCTTCATCACGCACGACCTCGGGGTCGCCGCGGACCGGGCGGACCGGATCGTCGTGATGTCCGAGGGACGGATCGTCGAGCAGGGCACCCCCGCCGAGGTGCTCGGCGCTCCCCGCGAGGCGTACACCCGCGCGCTCATCGCCGCGGCGCCCAGTCTCGACGACGTGACCGTGTCCGTGGGGGCCGACCCGCGCCTCCCGTCCGGCAGTGACGACCCGCTCGTCGTCGCGACGGGCCTGCGGAAGTCCTTCGCCCGCGTGGCCGCCGTCGACGGCGTCGACGTGACCGTCCCGCGCGGCCGCACCCTCGCGCTGGTGGGGGAGTCCGGGTCCGGGAAGTCGACCACGGCGCGCCTCGTGCTCGGTCTCGAGCGCGCCGACGCGGGCACCGTCCGGTTCGACGGCGACGACGTGACCGCTGCCCGCGGTGCGGCGCTGCGGGCGTACCGGCGCCGCGCGCAGATCGTGCAGCAGAACCCGTACGCGGCCCTGCACCCGCGGCTGTCCGTCGGGTCGATCATCGCCGACCCGCTCGCGGCGTTCGGGATCGGCACCCGGCGGTCACGTGCGGCCCGTGCGGCGGAGCTGCTCGACCTCGTGGCCCTGCCGGCATCGACGGCAGGGCGGCGACCGTCGGAGCTGTCGGGCGGTCAGCGGCAGCGCGTCGCCATCGCCCGGGCGCTCGCGCTCGACCCGTCGTTCGTCGTCCTGGACGAACCGGTCTCGGCACTCGACGTGTCCGTCCAGGCGCAGATCCTCGACCTGCTCGCGTCGCTGCAGGAGACGCTCGCCGTCTCGTACCTGTTCATCTCGCACGACCTCGCCGTCGTCCGCCGCATCGCCTACGAGGTGTCCGTCCTCCGGGGCGGGCGTGTGGTCGAGCACGGCGCTGCCGCCGAGGTCCTCCACCACCCGCAGCACGAGTACACCCGTGCCCTGCTCGACGCGATCCCCGGACGATCCCGGCGCGTCGCACCCCTCACCCCCTCCGAAGGAGTCTCATGACCATCCACCGCACCCCGATCCGTCTGGTGGCCGCGATCGCGGCCGGCACCGCGGCGGCCCTGGTGATGGCCGGCTGCTCGTCGGGCGGCACCGCGTCGTCGTCCTCGTCGAAGCCCGTCGACGGCGGCTCGCTGACCTACGCGATCGCCAACGACCCGATCACGCTCAACCCGACCGGGACCGGCGCCGGCAACGACACCCTCGCCATCACCCGGCAGCTCGTCGACTCGCTGCTCTGGCAGGACCCGTCGGACGGCTCGCTGAAGCCCTGGCTGGCGACGAAGTACTCGGCGAACGCCGACGCGACCGCGTTCACGTTCGACCTGCGCTCCGGTGTGACGTTCTCCGACGGGTCGGCCTTCGACGCCACCGCCGTGAAGGACACCTTCGACGACATCGCGAAGGCCGGGGCGTCCAGCACCGCCGCCGCGTACTTCTCGGGGTACCGGGAGACGAAGGTCGTCGACGACGACACCGTCGAGGTCGACTTCACGACGCCGAACGCCGCGTTCCCGAACGCCACCGCGTCGGTCGCGCTCGGCATCGTCGCGCCGAAGACCACCGAGACGCCGTTCGAGGACCGGGCCGACGGCACGGCCGTCATCGGGACGGGGCCGTTCACGCTGTCGTCGTACACGAAGAACACCTCCACCGTCCTGACGAAGCGCAAGGACTACGACTGGGGCCCGGCCGCGCGGTCGAACACCGGCGCGGCGCACCTGTCGAAGGTGACGTTCCAGGTCGTCCCTGAGGCGAGCGTCCGCACCGGCAGCCTGCAGTCCGGCCAGCTCGACGCGATCAGCAGCGTGCAGCCGAGCGACGTCGACACGCTCAAGTCGCAGTACGAGCTCGTGACCCGCGCCAACCCCGGGCAGGTGTTCGGGCTCACGTTCAACCAGAAGCGCCCGCTCGTGTCCGACCTCGTCGTCCGCAGGGCGATCGCGCAGGCCGTCGACCCGAAGACCGTCCGGGACACGTCCCTGAACGACCTGTTCGAGGTCGCGACGTCGGTGCTCGGCTCGACCACCCCCGGGTACACCGACACCTCCTCGGCGATCTCGTACGACCCGGCCGCGGCCGAGCAGGCGCTCGACGAGGCCGGGTGGAAGACCGGCTCCGACGGCATCCGCGCGAAGGACGGCCGGAAGCTGCAGCTCAAGCTCATCTGGATCACGAACTTCGGGCCGAACCAGACCTCGCTCGAACTCATCCAGCAGGAGCTCCGGAAGGTCGGCGTCGGCCTGACCCTCGAGAGCGGCACCGTCCCGCAGTACCTCGCCAACACCACGAGCGGGGACTGGGACCTCGCGTGGGACAACAGCTCCCGCGCCGACGGTGACGTCCTCCGCTCGAAGTTCTCGAGCGACGGCGCCCAGTCGATCGGCGCCGCCGACGGCACGCTCGACGCCCTGTTCACGAAGGAGCTCTCGCAGTCGTCCGCCACCGAGCGTGCGGCCACGTTCGCGGCGATCCAGGAACGGATCGCGTCGCAGGTGGACTTCGTCCCCGTGCACGAGCTCACCAGCATCATCGCCACCACGAAGGACGTGCACGGCATCGCGTTCGGCGCGGACACCCGCCTCGACCAGCTCACCGGCGCCTGGACGGACGCAGCATGACCGCCGTCCCCCTGTCCGTCCTCGACCTCGTCCCGGTCAGCGCCGGGTCCACCGCCGCGCAGGCGCTGCACCGCACGATCGACCTCGCGCAGCACGCCGAGCGTGCCGGGTACGCCCGGTACTGGCTCGCCGAGCACCACCTCAACCCGGGTGTCGCCGGCAGCGCACCGAACATCGTGATCGGGGCCGTGGCCGCCGCGACCTCGACGATCCGCGTCGGCAGCGCGGCGACGCTGGTCGGCAACGTCCGCGGACTGCAGATCGCCGAGACCTTCGGCACGCTCGCCGCGCTGTACGGGCCGCGGATCGACCTCGGTCTCGGCCGGTCCGGTGCCCCCGCACCCGGTGCTCCGAAGCCGCCGTCGCTCGCCCCGCGCGAGGACGAGGTCGTCGACGGGCTGCTCATCCCGGCACCGTTCGACTTCCGGATCGCCCCGCGCAGCCGGTTCGCGCTGCAGGGCGAGCTGCTCGGTCGCGTGCCGGGCGACGTCGACCGGTTCGAGGGCGAACTCGACCTGATCCGGGCGCTGTTCGCCGGGACCTGGTCGCACGACGGCGCGGTCGTCGAGGCGCCGCCCGCCGCCGGACACCCCGTCGAACTCTGGATCCACGGCTCCACCGGGGGTGCGAGCGCACGGGCGGCCGGCGCGCTCGGCCTGCCCTACGGCGCGAACTACCACACGTCGCCGGGCACGGTGCTGGCGTCGGTCGAGGCGTACCGCGACGCGTTCCGCCCCGGCGTGCTCGACGCGCCGCACGTCATCGTGTCGGCGGACGTCGTCGTCGGCCGGGACACCGACGAGGCGTCCGGACTCGCCCTCGGCTACGGCCAGTGGGTGCACTCGATCCGCTCCGGCGTCGGGGCGATCGAGTACCCGACGCCCGAGTGGGCCCGGGAGCACCCGTTGGACGACGCTGCGGCGGCCTCGGTCGCGGACCGCATCGCCACGCGGTTCGTCGGCGATGCGGTCACGGTCGCGGACCAGCTCGAGACGCTCCGCCGTGCCACCGGGGCGGACGAGCTCCTCGTCACGACGATCACGCACGACCACGACGCGCGGGTGCGCTCCTACGAGCTGCTCGCGGCCGAGTGGGCGCGGCGTGCCGAGCAGGCGGTGCCGGCCGCGGTCTGAGACGTGGCCGGCCGACGGACGGGAGGCGCGGTGCCAGCTGGCACCGCGCCTCCCGTCCGTCGTGTGCGCGCGTCCCGCGCGTGCCGGGTCAGCCGGCGTCGAGCGGCAGGCCCTCCGGGTTGAGCTCGGACTGCTTCACGGCCTCGTTCGACAGGTTGTAGGCCGTGAGCCACTTGGCGTACGTGCCGTCGTCGATGAGCTCGTCGATGGCCTCCTGGACCGGCTTCGCGAGCCCGTCGCCCTTCTTGGTGGTCGCCGCGATGAGCCCCTGCAGGTCGGCGCCGGCACCCGAGTACGTGCCCGCGGTCGTCGTCGCCTTCGCCGTCCCCGCGTTCTGCTTGTTCTGGTAGGCGATCGTCGGGTTCGGGCCGAGGTAGCCGTCGACCTTGCCGGACTGCACGGCGAGGAGCTTCGCGTTCGCGTCCGGGTAGTACTTCACAGTGATGGTCTTGCCCTGCTTCGCGAGGTCGGCCTTCCACCCGAGCAGGATCTTCTCCTGGTTCGTGCCGGAGTCGGTGGCGATCGTCTTGCCGGCGAGCACGGAGGGGTCCCCGTCGAACCGCAGGGAGCTGCCCTCCTTCACCTGCAACGCGAGGTTGTCCTGGCGGTACGAGGCGAAGTCGTACTTCTCCTTGCGTTGCTCCGTCACGGTGATGTTCGACAGGCCGACGTCGACCGACCCGCCGTCGATGCCGACGAACAGGTTGTCCCACGTGGCGTTCTTGACCTGGGGCTCGAGGCCGAGCTTCGCCGCGACGAGACGGCCGAGGTCGGGCTCGGAGCCGGTCAGCGTCTTCTGGTCGTCGCCGGTGAAGGCGAGCGGCGGGTACCCGGACGGCAGGGCCCCGATGCCGATGACGAGCCTGCCGGACTGCTTGACGTCGGCGGGGAGCTCGTCGTGGAGCTTCGAGTCCTCCTGCACGGAGACCTTCGTCTCGGTCGCGGCGCCGTTCGAGGCGGCGCCGATCGTGACGGTGCCGTCGTCCGAGCCGGTGCCGGTGCCGGCGCTGGCGTTCGCGGCGCAGCCGGCGAGGGCGACGACGACGCCGGCGGCGAGGACGAGGGCGCCGGCGCGGTGCCGCCAGCGTGAGGGGGTGATCGGGGACATGGTTCTCCAGGGGTCGGGTCGGGTCGGAACGGGTGGGGAGTTCAGCGGACGCGGGACAGGAAGTCGCGCGTGCGGGGGTGCTGCGGGTCGTCGATGAGCCGCGCGGGCGGGCCCTGCTCGACGATGCGGCCGTGGTCGAGGAAGACGACGTGGTCGGCGACCTCGCGGGCGAAGGCGACCTCGTGCGTGACGATGACGAGCGTCGTGCCGGACTCGGCGAGGTCCGCGATCACGCCGAGCACCTCGCCGACCAGTTCGGGGTCGAGGGCGGAGGTCGGTTCGTCCAGCAGGACCACCGAGGGCTCGAGCGCCAGCGCCCGGGCGATCGCCACGCGCTGCTGCTGCCCGCCGGAGAGCTGGCGCGGGCGGGTGGCTCCGCGGTCGCCGAGGCCGACGCGTTCGAGCAGCGTCTGGGCCCGGGCCTTCGCGGTGGCGGCGGGGACACCGGAGGCGATCGGTCCCTCGGCCACGTTCTCGAGCGCGGTGAGGTGCGGGAACAGGTTGAAGTGCTGGAACACGAACCCGATCCGGGAGCGCTGCCGCAGGATCAGGCGCTCGGGCAGCTCCTTGTAGCGGGGGACCCCGTCGCGGCCGGTCCGCACCCGGACGCCGATGGTCTCGCCGCCGACGGTGACGACACCGCGGTCGAGGGGTTCGAGGTGGTTGATCGCCCGCAGCAGCGTGGACTTGCCGGACCCGGACGGGCCGAGGATCACGGTGACGCTCCCGGACGGCAGTGACAGGTCGACGCCGTCGATGACGACGTTCTCGCCGAAGGCCTTCACGGCGCCGTGGATGCCGATGGTGGCGCTCATCAGATGGCCTTCCCGTCGTTCTTGCCGCGCTCGGGACCGCGGCGCACCACGGACCGGAGCCGCTGGAACGGCGTCGGCGGGAGGGCACGGACCGAGCCGCGCGCCGTCCATCGCTCGACGTCGTACTGCACGATCGACACCGCACTCGTGAGCGCGAGGTACCAGATCGTCGCCACGACGAGCAGCGGGATGATGTCCGTCGGGTACGTGCTCGACAGGTTCTGCACCACGCCGAACAGGTCGAGGAGCGACACGTAGAACAGCAGCGAGGACGCCTTGAGCAGGCCGACGATCTGGTTGACGAAGGCCGGCACGATCGAGCGGAGCGCCTGCGGCAGGATCACCCGCACGAACTGGCGGCGGCGGGGGAGCCCGAGGGCCTGCGCGGCCTCGTGCTGGCCGTGGTCGACGGCGAGCACGCCGGCGCGGACGATCTCCGACGCGTAGGCGATCTCGCTGAGGCTCAGCCCGATGACGCCGATCGCCAGGTCGCCGAGGACGTTCGCGGTCGGGACCTCGAACTGCGGTCCGAACGGGACGCCGATGCCGATGGTCGGGTACAGCGACCCGAGGTTGTAGAGGAAGACGAGCACCAGGATGAGCGGCACCGAACGGAACAGCCACACGTAGCCCCAGGCGAGCCCGGACAGCACCGGGTTGCGCGAGAGCCGGCCGATCGCCACGACGATGCCGCCGGCGAAGCTGATCACCGCGCTCAGTGCCGTCGCGACGAGGGTGAGCTGCAGGCCGGTCAGGATCGCCGGGCTGAACAGCCACTTGCCGACCGCCGGCCAGCCCCACTGCTCGTTGGTGAAGAGCGTCTCGACGAAGTTCAGGAGGACCACGAGGACGACCGCCGCGGCGATCCAGCGCAGCGGGTGGCGCAGCGGGACGACGGGGCGGTCGAGCGCTGCGCGGCCGGCGGCGTCGATGGTCGCGTCGGTCGTGCTTCCGGCCGTGCTTCCGGTCGGAGTTCCGGCGGGGCTTCCGGTCGGGCGCTCCGTGTCGGTGGTCTGGGTCATGTCGCGACCGTAGGAGGTGCGCCGAGGCGCGACAACGCCGCGCGAAACACATCGGCACGGGAGGGAACCCGGCGTCACACGCGGGGATCGGATGACGCTCTGTGACGCGGGACGGCGGCTATCGTGACCCCCATGACCGCACACCGCGTGACCGCACCGGAGCCCCCGGCCGACGGCAGCAAGCCGAAGGGGCCGGCGTCGTACTTCCCGAGCATCGAGAAGACCTACGGGCGTCCGGTGCAGGAGTGGCTCGACCTCGTCGCGGACCGGCTCGACGGCCAGAAGCACATGGAGGTCGTCGCCTGGCTCAAGACCGAGCACGGCATGGGACACGGGCACGCGAACGCCCTCGTCGGCTACGTGCGGAACGCCCTCGCCGACTGATCCCCTCGCCGTGGCGGTTGTCGGTGGTGCTGCCTAGCGTGACAGCGTGGCCGAACCCGTCGACGCGTGGTGGCGCCGCCGACAGTGGTCGCGCGGCGTGGCGGTTCCGTACGCCGTGGGGGAGTTCCGTGCCGAGTGGTCCTCGTACCCGGTGCTCGTCCGGCAGTACCACCCCGAGTGGAACCACGGCGTCGTCCTCAGCCAGGTGCCACCAGCTGCCGAGGTCCTGCTGACGTGGGAGTGCGACGTCGGGCACGTCTTCGTCGCGACCCCGGGTGAGCAGCGTTCCCGTCCGGGGCGGGAACGACGCCGGTCGGTCTGGTGCCCCGAGTGCGCCGTCCAGGCCCAGCCCCAGCGCTGGCCCGTGCTGCCCTCCGACTGGCCGTCCGCGGTGCCGGTCCCGCAGCGGGTCGTCCGCGTCACCGGTCGGCAGACGCTGCCCGCAGCCCCGGCTCGAGGGACCCCGGCCGGTGCTGTGGCGTCGACGCGGTCCCGTGCTCGTCGCCCGGAACCCGGTGCACCCCGCCGGCCCCGGCCCCCGGC